>JAJYLS010000255.1:0-4198 GCA_021787555.1 Acidobacteriota bacterium
TCTCTGGCCGTGCTTGCCGCGGCCGGTTGCCGGCAGGACATGCAGAATCAGCCGAAATATATACCGCTGCGGCCGAGTTCGTTCTTTGCGGACGGGCGCTCGGAGCGTCCGCTGGTGGACGGGACGGTAGCGCGCGGGCATTTGGACGACGACGTCCTCTATTACACCGGCAAGGGTCCGGACGGGCAGCCGTCGAATGAATTTCCGTTTCCGGTGACGCGCGACGTGCTGGCGCGCGGGCAGGCGCGGTTCAACATTTACTGCTCGCCGTGCCACGACCGGCTGGGGAACGGCCTGGGGATGATCGTACGGCGCGGATACCGGCGGCCGCCGTCTTACCATATCGACCGGCTGCGGAAGGTTCCCAACGGGTACATCTTCGATGTGATTACCAACGGGTTCGGAGCGATGCCGGATTACGCGGCACAGATTGCGCCGCGGGACCGCTGGGCGATCGTGGCTTACGTGCGCGCGCTGCAACTGAGCCAGAACGCCTCGGTGAACGATCTGACGCCGGCGGAGCGCGCGCAACTGGAGAAGACCGGAGGCGGGCAATGACGGCGCAGGGGTTGGATTTCCGGATCGGCGCGGATTTGCTGGCGGACTTGCGGCGGTGGCGCGGGCGCTTCGGGATCGTTGGCGCGGTAGCGGCGATCGCGCTGATTATCGGGGCGATATTCTCGCCGGCCCAGGCGGTGCGGTCGTATCTGTGGTCGTACATTTTCTACGTCGGCGTGGCGGTGGGGTGCCTCGCGTGGTTGATGACGCAGTATCTCACCGGCGGCGCGTGGGGCGTGGTGATCCGCCGGCCGTGCGAAGCGGCGGTACGGACCATTCCACTGCTGGCGGTGCTGTTTATTCCGGTGGCCATCGGGATTCCCGATCTGTATGCGTGGGCCCACGCGGGCATCGAGCAAACCGACGCGATCCTGCGGCACAAGCACGTGTTTCTGAACCTGCCGTTTTTCCTGATCCGCACGGCGGCCTATTTCACGGGATGGATCCTTTGGGAATGGCGGCTGAATCACTGGTCGGCGGTGGAGGACCGCGACGGCGGAACCTTCCCGCATCAGCGGATGGCGCGGCTGAGCGGACCGGGGCTAGTGTTCTGGGGATTTAGCGTGACGTTTATGGCGATCGACTGGGCGATGTCCATCGAGCCGCACTGGTACTCGACGATGTTCGGCCTGCTGTTCATCGTGGGGCAGGGGCTATCGTCCCTGGCGTTCCTGATCACCGTGCTGGTGCTGCTGTCGTATCGCAGCCCGCTTTCCGGCGTGCTGACCCCGCGGCACCTGCACGATCTCGGCAAGCTGCTGCTGGCCAACGTGATGGTGTGGGCCTACTTCGCATTTTCTCAATGGCTGATCACCTGGGCGGGCAACCTGCCGCACGAAATCACCTGGTACGTGGAGCGGATTCGGGGCGGATGGGGCGTGATCGCGATGGCGCTCATCTTCCTGCATTTCGCGCTGCCGTTCGCGCTGCTGTTGTCGCGCGATTTGAAGCGCAATTTCAAGCTGCTGGCGGGTATCGCGATCTTCATCCTGGTGATGCGCTACGTGGACATTTACTGGCTGGTGATGCCGGATTTCCGGAGGGGCGCGTTCGGGGTGAGCTGGATGGATTTTGTCACGCCCATCGCGCTGGGCGGTGTCTGGCTGTGGTATTTCCTGGTGCAATTGGACAAGCGGCCGCTGATGCCGCTCCACGACCCGCACCTCGAGGAGGCTTTAGAGCATGGCCGATAACGACCACGAGCGCGAGCGGCACCGCGAGCGGCAGCACGACCGCGATCCACAGGGCGAGCACCACATCCGGTTGCCGGAGATGGAGCGGCTCGGGCCGGGCCACGAGGAAAGCGACATCAACGCGTGGGCGGTGGGAAAATTTGGCATCGGGCTGGTTTTCCTGTGCATCGTGGCGGTGGGCCTGTTGTTCGGGCTGATGCACTACTTCCTGACGCAGTCCACCTCGCACCCCGCACCGGCGCCCGGATTGAGCGACAATGCGGCGAACCTGCCGCCGTCGCCGCGGCTGCAAACCGGGCCCGTTCTGGACCTGAAGGAGATGCAGGCGGCGGAAGACCAGATTTTGAACGGCTACGGCTGGATTGACGCGCAGCACGGCGTGGTGCGGATTCCCATTAACCGCGCCATGGACCTGCTGGCGCAGCGCGGGCTACCCGCGCGCACAACGACCGCGCCCCAGAGCGCGGCCAGCAACGTGACGGTGCCGACGGAGAGCGGGCTGGGACCCAAGATGATTCCACCCGGAGGGCCGCTGGCATCGGGAATGGGACCAGGAGAATGAAATGAAGTTATGTGTTGCCACCTTATTTTTCGCCGCGCTGGCCGCTTTCGGCCAGCCCGGGCAACCGGCGCCGGTGCAGCCGTCGCTGCGCGAGCAGGATAGCCGTCTCAATCCCGCACTGCCGGGCGCGCTCAAGGGCGTGGGAATCGACCAGAAGCTCAATGCACAGGTACCGCTCGACCTCACGTTCCGCGACGAGTATGGCCGCAACGTGCAGTTTTCCTCGTTTTTCGCGGGCCACAAGCCCGTAATTCTGGCGCTGGTTTACTACCGCTGCCCGATGCTGTGCACGCAGATTCTGTCGGGCGTGGAGAGCGGGCTGAAGGCCGTCTCGCTGGATCCGGGCAAGGATTTTCAGGTAGTGGCCGTGAGCTTCGATCCGAAAGACACGCCCGAAACGGCGGCGGATAAGAAGAAGATGTACGTGCGGCGCTACGGGCGCCTGAACACCGCCAACGGCTGGCATTTCCTGACGGGCGACGAACAGAACATCAAGGCGCTGACCGACGCGGTGGGGTTCCACTATACGTACGATCCGGCCACCCAACAGTTCGCCCACGCCAGCGGCATTATGATCCTGACGCCGGGCGGGAAGCTGTCGCGCTACTTCTACGGTGTGGAATACGCCCCGCGCGATCTGCGGCTGGGGCTGGTGGAAGCTTCCAACGAGAAGATCGGCAGCCCGGTGGACCAGATCCTGCTGTTCTGCTACCACTACGACCCGGCCACGGGCAAGTACGGCGCCGTCGCCATGAACTCGGTGCGGCTGGCCGGAGGGGCGTTTGTGCTGATTTGCGGAGGGCTGCTCGTGGCGGTCTTCTTCCGCGAGCGAAAGAAATCGTCGTAATCGAATAACGAATATGGGACCGCTACCGCTATTTCCGCAAGAGGCCTCTTCGTTCGCACCGGACGTCGACCACCTGCTGTATTATCTGCTCGCCGTGGCCGTGTTTTTCACGGTGGGCATCTTTTTGACGATTTTCTATTTCGCGATCCGCTACCGCCGGCGCTCCGATAAAGAGCTGCCGCGGTTCGTGCACACGGGGATGACGCTGGAGATCGTGTGGAGCGTCATCCCGTTCGGCCTCGCGATGGTGATGTTCACGTGGGGCGCCTCCATTTTTTTCAATGAGGGCCGGCCCCCCGCCGACGCCATCCCCATCTACGTGGTGGGCAAGCAGTGGATGTGGAAGCTGCAGCACATCGAGGGGCAGCGCGAGATTGACGAACTGCACATCCCGGTGGGGCGTCCGGTTCGTCTGACCATGACTTCCGAGGACGTGATCCACAGCTTCTACGTGCCGGCATTCCGCACCAAGGAAGACGTGGTGCCGGGGCGCTATTCGACCACCTGGTTCACGCCGACCAAGCCGGGCAAGTATCACCTGTTCTGCGCCGAGTATTGCGGAACGAACCACTCGCGGATGATCGGATGGATCTACGTGATGCAGCCGCAGGATTACCAGAACTGGCTGAATGGCGGGTCGGCGTCGGGCTCGATGGCGGACAGCGGGCAGAAGCTGTTCCAGTCGCTGGCCTGCGGGAACTGCCACCATCCCGACGGCCGCGGGCGCTGCCCCTCGCTCGTGGGGCTGTACGGCTCGGACGTGCTGCTTTCGAACGGCGCCACGGTGAAAGCCGACGACAGCTACATCCGCGAATCCATCCTCCAGCCGGACGCTCAGATCGTGGCCGGTTACCAGCCGATTATGCCGACATTCCAGGGGCTGGTCACGGAAGAGGGCGTGGTGCAGTTGATTGAATATGTCAAGTCGTTGGGAAAGCCGGGGCCGCCGGTGACTGCGACTCCGCAGCAGGTGACGGCACCGCACCGATAGGAAATTATGATTACCGCAGCCGTAAAGGAACGAGAGCATTACCTGAA
>JAJYLS010000255.1:4208-8768 GCA_021787555.1 Acidobacteriota bacterium
GCTGCTGTATCTCGCGACCATCACATTTTTCTTTCTCATTGGCGGCATTTTCGCCACCATGATCCGCATCGAGCTGCTGACGCCCAACGGCCACCTGTTTTCTTCCGACACCTACAACAAGCTGTTCACGATGCACGGCGTGGTCATGATCTTTTTCTTCCTGATCCCGTCGATTCCGGCGGTGCTGGGGAACTTTTTCCTGCCGCTGATGATCGGCGCGCGCGACTTGGCGTTTCCGCGTATCAACCTGCTGAGCTGGTATCTGCTGGTGATCGGCGGCCTGTTCGCCATTTTCGCCATGCTGGCCGGCGGCGTGGATACGGGCTGGACCTTCTACACGCCCTACAGCACGACGTACTCGAACACGTGGGTGATCGCGACCGCGCTAGGGATTTTCGTCGCGGGATTTTCGTCCATTCTCACGGGATTGAACTTCATCGTGACCATCCACCGCATGCGGGCGCCGGGCATGACATGGTTCCGCATGCCGCTGTTCGTGTGGGCGCATTATGCCACTTCACTAATCCAGGTGCTCGGCACGCCGGTGCTGGCCGTAACTCTGGTGCTGATCTTCTGCGAGCGCGTGTTCCACATCGGAATTTTCGACCCGGCGCTGGGCGGCGACCCGGTGCTGTTCCAACACCTGTTCTGGTTCTATTCGCACCCGGCGGTGTACATCATGATCCTGCCGGCCATGGGAGTGATCAGCGAGCTGATTTCTGTGTATTCCCGGAAGCCCATTTTCGGGTACTCGTTCGTGGCGTTCTCCAGCGTGGCCATCGCGGTGCTCGGGTTCCTGGTGTGGGGCCATCACCTGTTCGTCAGCACACAATCGTTCTTCGCCGGAATGGTGTTTTCGTTCCTGAGCTATTTCGTGGCGATCCCATCGGCCATCAAGGTCTTCAATTGGACCGCCACCTTATATAAAGGTTCGATCTCCTTTGAGACTCCGATGTTATACGCGTTCGGCTTTATCGGGCTGTTCACCATTGGCGGGCTCACCGGGCTGTTCCTCGCCTGCCTGGGAATCGACGTGCACGTCACCGACACCTATTTCGTTGTGGCGCACTTCCACTACATCATGGTGGGCGGCGCCATCATGGGCTACCTCGGCGGGCTGCACTACTGGTGGCCGAAGATGACTGGCCGGATGTACCCGGAGGGCTGGGCCAAGCTGTCGGCCCTGGTGATCTTCCTGGGATTCAACCTGACGTTCTTCCCGCAGTTCATTCTGGGCTACCTGGGGATGCCGCGGCGCTATCACACCTACCCGTCCGAGTTTCAGGTGCTGCACGTGCTCTCGACGGCGGGCGCGTCGGTGCTGGCGGTGGGTTACATCATCCCGGTGATTTATTTCATCTGGTCGCTGCGTTACGGCGCGGTGGCCAGCTCGAATCCGTGGGGCGCCACGGGGCTGGAATGGAGAACGCCCTCGCCGCCGCCGGTGCAGAACTTCGAGAAGATTCCGGTGGTGACCCACGACGCCTATGACTACAGCACAACAATTGGGGAGGTAATTGAGGTTGGCTAGCGAAGCACATGCGGAAACGCTCGCCCTGCGCGAGCAATTCGATACGGCCGCACAGCAGAAAGACGTGGCCACGCTGGGGATGTGGATCTTCCTCATTACCGAAGTCATGTTCTTCGGCGGAATGTTTCTGGCCTATACGGTTTACCGTTCGTCCTACCCGAACGTGTTCGCGCGGGCCAGCAGCAGTATTAACGTGTACTACGGAGCGCTGAACACAGTGGTGCTCATCTGTAGCAGCTTCACCATGGTGCTGGCGGTGCGCGGCGCGCAGCTTGGGAAGCGCATCACCACGATCGTTTTTCTGGGCCTGACGCTGTTTCTGGGGCTGGTGTTCCTGGGAGTGAAAGCCTTCGAATGGGGCGAAAAGTTTCACGAGCACCACGTGCCGGGCCCCGGCTTCCACCTGGCGGGCGTGCCGCCGGGCCTGCAAGGACAGGCGCAACTGTTCTTTTCGTTGTATTTCGCCATGACCGGGCTGCACGCCCTGCACATGGTCGTGGGAGCGGGACTGGTGATAACCATGATGTGGCTGACTTACAAGGGCCGGTTCACAGCCGAGTATATGACGCCCATCGATATTACCGGCCTGTACTGGCACTTTGTCGATATCATCTGGATCTTCCTGTTCCCGCTGCTGTACCTGGTCGACCGCCATATGGGGAAATAGCGATGACTCAACACATCGATAGCGTCAAGACTTACGCCCTGGTCTTCATAGCTCTGGTGTTCCTGACCCTGCTCACGACGGCGGTGGCCTACGTGGATCTCGGCCCGTTCAGCCCGGTGGTAGCGCTGGCGATCGCGACGGCCAAGATGCTGCTCGTGGCGCTGTTCTTCATGCACGTCCGCCACAGCACGCAGCTCACGCGCCTGGTGGTAACCGGCGGCCTGCTCTGGCTGGCCATCCTGATCTTCCTCACGCTGGCCGATTTCGGCACGCGCGGGTGGTTGGGCGTGCCCGGAAGATAGCCGGCACGCGCACGCGTTTCAGAAGTTCACGATCGAGGCGAACGAGACCGGGTCGAGGCTGGCGCCGCCCACCAGCACGCCATCGATTTCCGGCTGCGCCATCAGCGTGCGGGTATTGTCGGGCTTGACGCTCCCGCCGTACAGAATGCGCACGGCATCGGCTGCCGCCGCGCCGAATTTCTCGCGCACGCGCCCGCGGATGGCGCGGTGTGCATCGGCGGCGATCTCCGGCGTGGCCGTCTTGCCGGTGCCGATGGCCCACACCGGCTCGTAGGCGATCACGATTTTAGCGAACTGCTGCGGGGTGAGGCCGGCGATTCCCTTTTCGAACTGGCCGGCGAGCACGGCTTCGGTCTTGCCGGCTTCGCGCTCCTCGAGGCGTTCGCCCACGCACACGATGGGCGCCAGGCCGAATTCCAGGGCTGCCTGCGTGCGCTTCAGCACCGTTTCGTCGGTCTCGCTGAAATACTGCCGGCGCTCGCTGTGGCCGACAATGGCGTGGGTGGCGCCAGCGGCGCGGATCATCGGGCCGGAAATTTCGCCCGTGAAGGCGCCTTCCTTGGCCCAGGCAATGTTCTGCGCCCCAATCTGGATGCGCGTTCCTTTCACGGCTTCGACCGCCGCGGCGAGGTTGGTGAACGGTGGGCAGATCACCACCTCGCAATGCGCCGCCTGCCCGGCCAGCGGCCGGAATTTCTCGAAAAAGGCGATGGTTTCCGCGGGCGTCTTGTACATTTTCCAATTGCCCGCCATGACAGGTGTTCTCATAGTATTTCCCGTAAAAAGCCGGCTCCGTGGTCCAGCGCCGCCGCGCCGAAATTGCCGGCGACGGTCTGGCCGATATCCGAGAGTGTCGCGCGCAGGCCGAGGTTCACGCCGCGGCGCGCATTCGCACCGAAGGCCACCAGCGGCACATACTCGCGTGTGTGATCGGTTCCCGGGACGGTGGGATCGCAGCCGTGATCGGCGGTCAGGATCGCCAAATCGTCCGGGCGCAGCGCGGCTTCGAAGCGCGGCAGCCAGGCGTCGAACTGCTCGATGGCGGCGCCGTAGCCTGCCACGTCGTTGCGATGGCCGTACTGCTGGTCGAAATCCACGAGGTTGACGAAGATCAGGCCGCTGTCCGCCTGGGCCATGGCCGCCAGCGTCTTCTCCATGCCGTCGGCGTTGTTCTTCGTCTTGGCCGATCCTTCAATGCCGCGGCCGAGGAAGACATCGAAAATCTTGCCCACGCTTTCGACGCGCACGCCGCGCGCTGCCAACCTGTCGAGCAGCATGTCCGCGGGCGGCGGTGTGGCGTAATCGTGGCGGTTGGCGGTGCGGGTGAAGTGGCCGGGCGCGCCGACAAACGGGCGCGCGATCACGCGGCCTACCTCGTGCGGGCCGCGCAGAATGTCGCGCGCGGTTTCGCAGATCTTGTACAACTCCCAGAGCGGAATCACCTCTTCGTGCGCGGCCACCTGAAAGACGCTGTCGGCGGACGTGTAGACGATCGGCGAGCCCGTGCGCAGGTGCTCCGCGCCGAGTTCCTGGATGATCTCCGTGCCCGAGGCCGGCTTGTTGCCCAGCGTGCCGCGGCCGATGCGGCGCTCGAATTCATCTATGATTTCGCGCGGGAAGCCGTGCGGATAGAGCGGCAGAGGGCGGGCGAGGTGAATCCCGGCCATCTCCCAGTGGCCGGTGGTCGTGTCCTTGCCGGGAGAGGTCAGCGCGCAGCGGCCGTAGGAACCCGCGGGCGATGCCGCGGGCGCGATACCGGCAAGCGGCTTGATATTGCCCAGACCCAGGCGCGCGAGATGAGGAACTTCGAGGCCGCGCTGGTGTGCGATGTTGCCCAGCGTGTCCGCGCCGGGCGGGTCTCCGAACGCCGCGGCGTCGGGCATGGCGCCGATACCTACACTGTCGAGCACGATGAGGATGATGCGGCGGAAAGCCAAATCCGAGGTTAACACGGGGGCGTGCGAGCGGTGGCAATTCGCCATGGAGCCGCCCTGAAAATGCTTTTTCACCACAGAGCCCTTAGCAGGGCGGCATTGCGCCTCCGGCGCAGCACCCCTGCC
>JAJYLS010000256.1 GCA_021787555.1 Acidobacteriota bacterium
TGGGCTCGAACGCGATCATATCCACGCCCTGGTGCAGCAGCAGACGATACCACCCGTACAGCACGCTCAGCCGTTCCACGGCGTTTTCTCGAGTCGTGGGGGAAGCTGCCACTTCCCTACGCACGCGGTCGATGTCCGCAATTCCGGAACTGTCGGCCGCCAGAGCGAGAATTCCCAAATAGAAGCCAATTCCAGAAACGATCAGGAGTCGCTTCATATAATCTCCAAATTTCCAGCCTGTCCGAGCATTCTGTGCTCTTTTGATTACATTAACGCCGATGTGGCTCCTGACTTCCTCGACTTCCGATTCTGCCGCGAGCGATTTGAATTAACCACGGAGCCCTTAGCAGGGCGGCTCCCCGGAGGGGACCCCGCCTCCGGCGCAGCAGCCCTGCCTCATGGGTCGGGCAACAGTCGAGTACTTGTTGCCGGAGAGACACGGAGAACAAACCAGGCGTTACAATCCGGATCATGCGGAAAGATTTACAGGACAGGCGGCGATTCTTGGCTTTGGCGGGCGGGGCGGCGATGGCGAGCCGGGTGGCGCGGGCGGCGGAACCGGCGGCGGGCAGCCTGGACGTGAAGGCGTTCGGCGCGGTGGGAGACGGCAAAGCGCTGGATACCGCGGCAGTGAATAAGGCCATCGATGCGGCGGCTGCCGCGGGCGGCGGGACGGTGCGGTTTCCGGCGGGGAAGTATTTGTCTACCTCGATCCATTTGAAGAGCAACGTCACGCTGTTCCTGGCTCCGGGTTCCCAGATTGTCGCGGCGGATACGGGCTACGACTTGGCGGAGCCGAACCAGTGGGACCACTACCAGGATTTCGGGCACAGCCACTGGCACAACAGCCTGATTTGGGGCGAGGGGCTGGAGAACGCGGGCATTGTGGGGACGGGGCTGATTTGGGGGAAGGGGCTGAGCCGCGGTGCGCGGGAGGCGCCGCGCGCGGAGACGCCGGGCAACGGGAACAAAGCCATCGCGCTGAAGAATTGCCGCAACGTGCTGCTGCGCGATTTCGCTATTTTGCACGGCGGGCATTTCGGCGTCCTGGCCACCGGGGTGGACAACTTTACGGTGGACAACCTCAAGATCGATACCAACCGCGACGGGATCGATATCGACTGCTGCCGGAACGTGCGCGTGTCGAATTGCAGCGTGAATTCGCCGTGGGACGACGGCATCTGCCTGAAGAGCTCGTACGGACTGGGGTGGGCGAAGCCGACGGAGATGGTGACAATTACGAATTGCTACGTGGCGGGGTGCTTCGAGGAGGGCACGGTGCTGGACGGCACGTTCAAGAAGTTCGGGCCGGAGGCGCCGGGCGGGCGGCACATTCCGCACACGGGGCGGATCAAGTTCGGGACGGAATCGAACGGCGGGTTCCGGCACATCACGATTTCCAACTGCGTGTTCGAGGGGTGCCAGGGGCTGGCGCTGGAAAGCGTGGACGGGGCGCTGCTGGAGGACGTGACGGTGACGGGGCTTTCGATGCGCGACATCGTGAGCGCGCCGATTTTCCTGCGGCTGGGGAGCCGCATGCGCGGGCCGGAGGGCACGCCGGTAGGGACGCTGCGGCGGGTGATCATCAGCGACGTGGTGTGCTCGAACGCGGCGGCGCGGCTGGGGTCGATCATCAGCGGAATTCCGGGGCACGCGATCGAGAACGTGAAGATCGGCAATATCCAGGTGCAGCACCAGGGGGGCGGGACGAAGGAGCAGGCGGCCATCCAGCCTCCGGAAGACGAGGCCAAGTATCCGGAGCCGGGAATGTTCGGGGCGATGCCGTCGCAAGGATTTTTCGTGCGGCACGTGAAGGACATCGAGTTCACGAATATAGAGATCCTGGCGGAAAAAGACGACGCGCGGCCGGTGTTCGCACTGGAGGACGTGACGGACTTCGCGGTGCGGCTGAGCGAGCCGATTCCGGAGACGCGGCTGGGGCGGGTGGAGAGGAAGACAATTTAGGGGCAGCACACCGCGAAACCGGAAATATACGTGCAGCGTCTACGCTATGTGAACGGAAAGTACGGAAAGGGCCGGATGATGGCGAGTCAGTCGAGCGCGCGTATCATTCGGGTGGAATGGGCAGCCGAGGAAATGCCGTAGCGGTACAATCAAGGCAGGGGATGGCCCTTATGAAAATAGTGGGCGGGTTCGGTCTGGCACTGCTTCTTGCGGTGAGTGGTTTTGCGCAGAACCGCAGTGGGTTTGTTCACCAGTTTGGTATTTCGCGGGGCTTCAGCAGCCAGGTGTTTCCGGGGGGCACGTCGGGAATGCCGGGCATACAGCGGTTCACGCCGAGCGTGACGTATCCAGGCGGAGGTGGGCCGCAGATCGGCATCCCCGCACCGAATATCAACGGCGCCTTCAGCGCCGTGGGCGGCGGCTTTTTCGGACGGCCGTTCAACGGGAACCTGTTCGGCACGCCTTTCAACGGCTTCGGCCAATCTTTCCAGAACGGCTTTGGGCGTGGCGGCGGGTTCGGCGGCGGGTTCGGGAACTTCGGAGGGAACTTCGGAGGGGCGACGGTGGTGACGGTACCGTACGGGTATCCGGTGTACGTCGGCGGCGGGGGCTGTTCCGATCCGTCGTGCGGCGCCTACGCTAGCGGGTACGCCGCTCCACCGGCGGGCGCGACGCCGGCGCAGGCGGCACCGCAGCAGCCGAACGTGATCATTGTATATCCTTCGCAGCAGGGCGGCGCGCCGGTGGTTATGGGGCCTCAGGGCCAAGGGGCACAGGTCGCCCCGGCACCGGGGGCGCAGCAGCAGCCGGGCGTCTATCAGGCGCCGGAGGAACAACAGCCGGCGGCGGAGGAACAGGCGCCCTCGAACGAGCCTGCGCACTACCTGATCGCTCTGAAGGACCACACCATCTATTCGGCGATCGCGTACTGGGTGGAAGGCGACACGCTGCACTACTTCACGTCGGGCAACACGCACAACCAGGTTTCGCTTTCGCTGGTGGACAAGCCGCTGACGGAGCGGCTGAATAAAGAGATGGGGATCAGTCTAAAGCTGCCGCAGTAGAGCTGTTAGCTATTGGCTTGCGGGCTTCGGCGCGTGCGGCTACTCGCCGCCTTCCAGATCGGTGAGACGGCGTTTGTGGATCTCCGCAATACGCGCCAAGGCGCGGATATTTTCGCCATCTTGCTGGGCGATTAGCTTGAGGTCCTGAAGGTCGCGCCCCAGCAACTCGAGGCTCGTGGTGAGGGCGTGAATGCGCTGGTCAATCGTCATTTATTCCCACTCGATGGTGCCGGGGGGCTTGTGCGTGAGGTCGTAGAAGACCGCGGCGATGCCTTCGAGGGCGAGTAATTCGGCGGAGATTCTATCGAGCAAATCAGCGGGCATGAGGACGGATTGCGCGGTCATGCCGTCGATGGAATCGACCGGGCGTAGGACGATGGAATCGGGCGCGGCGGCGGTGCCGAGCGGGATGAGCACGACGGGGAACTGCCAGATGCGGCGGTCGTAGCCGCTTTCGTGCGAAAGGCGGCGGACGATGGCGTCGGCGCAGCGCAGGCGGGCGAGGCGCCGGGAAGTGAGGGAGCAGGCGCGGACCTGAAGGCCGGCGAGGGGGGCGTGCGCGGCGACGGGGGCGACGACCCGGTTCACACCGGTGAGGCGGTTGATGAGCGCGGTGGCACGGGCGTGGTCCAGGGAATCGATGGCGAGGACCGGGGCGTAGCTGCGGGAATCGCCCTGGACGCCGACGGAATTCACGGGGATGATGAAGCCCTCGGCGGTGGCGCGCACGGGGGCATCGAATTCCGAGCCGAGGCAGCGGATGGCGAGGCCGGGGCCGGGGAAGGGATGGCGGTCGAGCAATTCGGCGGGCAGGCCGAGCTCGCGGCCGATGTCGCGGACTTCATCCTTATAGAAAGATTTCAGGGGCTCGACGATGCGGCCGCATTCGATAAGCTTGCGGATGCCGGCGACGCGGTTGTGGTGGGTCTTGATGACGGCGGCTTTGGCGGTGCCGCCGGATTCGATGGTATCGGGGTAGATGGTTCCCTGCCCCAGGATCCACTGCTCGTCGAGGAGGTGGCGGGATTCGACGATGCGCTCCTGGACGCGCACGAACTCCTCGCCGATGATGTGGCGCTTCTGCTCGGGATCGACCACGCCGGCGAGGGCGGAGAGGAATTGAGCGGCGGCGTTCTCGACGGAGACGCCCGGCATGCGGCGGACGAAATCGGTTTCGCCTTCGCGCATGAGGCCGGTATCGACATAGACGCCACGGACGCGATCGGGGCCGAGGGCGCGCGTGGAGAGGGCGAAGGCGACGGTGGAATCGACGCCGCCGCTGACGAAGAAGAAGACGCCGCGGTTGCGCACGCACTCGCGGATTTCCTGCTCGAGGAGGGGGACGCGGTGGCGCGGGTCCCAATCGGTTTGGCAGCCGCAGACGTTGAAGACGAAGTGGGCGAGGTATTCCTTGCCGCGGGTGGTATGGACGACCTCGGGATGGAACTGGAGGCCGTAGAGTTTTCTTTGGGGAGCGGCGATGGCGGCCACGGGGCAGGTATCGGTGCGGCCGACGACGGAGAAGCCGGGCGGGAGCGCGCCGACGAGGTCGCGATGGCTCATCCAGATCTGCTGCGGGCCGGCGAGGCCGGCGAACATGGGATCGGCCGTGGCGTCGAGGTGGAGGGTGGCCAGGCCGTACTCGCCCTTTTCACCCTTGCGCACTTGGCCGCCGAGCAAGTGGGCCATGAGCTGCTGGCCGTAACAAATGCCGAGGACGGGCTGGCCGTGGGCGAAGATGGCGGGATCGACCGTGGGGCTGCCGGGGTCATAGACGCTCGAAGGGCCGCCGGAGATGATGATGCCTTTGGCGAGCGCGATTTCGGAAGCGGGTATTTCGCTGGCGCGGACTTCGGCGTAGACGCCGAGCTCACGCACCTTGCGGGCTTCGAGGTGGCAGTATTGACCGCCGGCATCGAGAATAATGATCTGCGGGGTGGGGGTCAAATTCGATGGTAGCAAGCGGGGGCCGGGGCGGGGGCCGGGGCGGGAGCCGGGGATCTGGTAACGCGGGGCCACGGGGGTCCAGGCGCACGTTTCAGGCGGAGCGCAGGCGGTAGTCGAAAGACTCGATGTCGAGGTGGGCGTCACCGATAAAACGGACGGTGGCTTCGTTGCGGGTGAAGCGCACCAGCCAGAAAGGCCCGACCCGTTCGTAGCGCTGGAAAATGTGGAGATGGCGGACCCAGAAGGAGCCGGTGGCCGCTTCTCCGTCGAGGCGGGTTACGGCGGCGTCCTGGGTGTCCACCCAGATTTTACCGTTCACCAGGAAGCGCTGCTTGCGCTTGGGTATGACCCGGATGACGTAGCTGGACCTGCCATCCAGATCAGCGGTGCCCAGGAGGTCGAAATCGTAATTGCGGGGGACGATCTTGGTTTTGTCCCGGATATCGTCGCGGGCGGCCTGGACCTCGGCATCCAAGACGCGGTGAAGAACGCGGGATTCGAGATAGTCGCAATTGTTTTCCGAAATGATGCGAAAGGACTTGTGGCCGGGGTAGGAGTAGTCGAGTTTGACCATCATTTCCGCGGGCGTGGATGAGTTCCCGTGAGAGAGTATGTAGCGCCGCCGGACCGAGTAGCCCGCGAGCGACCTGGTTCGCCAGGCGTCGGTAGCAACCAGACGACGGCAAATGCTGCCGGTGTTCGCTATTTCGCCGCTTCCGGCGGAAAATGCGGCAGGCAGCACCGCCTGGCCGGCGGTGATTCCGATGAACATCCGCCTGGAGATTTGACGAGCCGTACCCACCGCGAGGGTTTTCGGTGCACGCCGGCGGCCACGGTTCGAGAATGAACAGGAGGGCCCGCTGCCGAGGGGGCCGGGTGGAGCGCATCCCACGGGCCGATACCGGCTGGCGAGCGGCCAACTGATGGTAAAACCAGGTTAATCAAAGGTAACATTGCCGGCAAGGCCCGCCCGCCGGTACTTTCGAGTCATGCTGAGTCGTGCGCGACAGCGCACAGGCGCGGATACATTTTGGTTGCGCTGTCGTTCAGCCTACTGTTTCTGCTCGGCTCACTGGGCCTGGCAATAGACATCGGGCGGATGTACATCGGCAAGAACGAGGCGCAAACCTTTGTCGATTCGGCGACCGTCTCGGGATATACTTACCCCGCCATCACACCCGGTTTGGCCGGGCACGGCAAGCCGATCACCGCAAGCATGCCGGTAGAGGGGAACTGAGGCGTACGGGCGTCGTTCAGTGCGCCGGGGCGGGCTCGGCGGCCATGCGCTGCACGATTACTTTTTTGGCGTTCTGGAGAAGCGCTTCGGCTTTGGGCATGGCGTCGACGGCCACGGCCACTTCGGGATCGGTCTGGGCGAAGATGCGGTCGCTTTCATCGACATTGAACGCATAGATGTACATCTCGCGGGCGAGATAGCGCTTGATCCAGTCGTGGTCCGCGGTGAATTGCGCTTCAGTGAAATTGACCTTCTTGTTGAGCAGGTAGTCGTGGAGGTCGTTGACGACCTGCTCGTCCGGCATCCAGCCCTGCGGCAGCTTGTTGCTGTGCTTGGAGAAGTAGTCGCGGGTGAAGCTGAAAATGCCGTCGCGGTAGAGATCGACTTCGAGGCTGTCCATCATGGGCGGCTGGTATTTCTGGTCGGGCGTGATGCCGCCGCCGCCATAGACCGTGCGACCGCTATCGGTCATCTTGACGTCCTGCATATTGCGGGCCTGGCCGTCCTTGTGGAAGTAGTAATCGTAGAAGGACTCGTGGGAGTAATCGCGCTGGATGAGGCGACCGCTGGGGGTGTAGAAATGCGCGGTGGTCAGCGCCAGCGCGGTGTTTTCGGAAAGCGGATAGACGGTCTGCACGAGGCCCTTGCCGAAGGTGGTTTCGCCGAGAATCCAGGCGCGGTCGTGATCCTGGAGGGCGCCGGAGACGATCTCGGCGGCGGAAGCCGAGTAGCGGTCCACCAGAACGACGATGGGGTAATCGTGGCCGTGATTGCCGTTGCGGGCGACGTAGGAATGCTCCATGGAATTGCGCCCGCGGTGGGAGACCACCACCTGCCCCTTCTGGAGGAAGCGGCCGGCCACGGCGACGCCGGAGCTGAGCAGTCCACCCGGGTTGCCGCGCAGATCCAGGACCAGGCCCTTCATATTGTTTTCGCCGAGGCGCTTGAGAGCTTCGTCCAACTCGCGGCCTGTGGTTTCGGCGAATTGCAGGATGCGGATATAGGCGATGCCGGGGCGCACCCAGAAGGCGACCGGAACGCTCGGGCGGCTGATCTGGCCGCGGATGACGGTGAAGGTCAAAGGCTGCGGTTCGCCCTCGCGGGTGACCGTGATCTTCACCTGGGTGCCGCTGTGGCCTTTCAGCAAATCGGCGACCTCTGTGGTGTCGAGGTTATCGGTGGACTTGCCGTTGACGTCCACGATGACGTCACCGGGGCGGAGGCCCACTTTGTAGGCGGGCGAGCCGGGGAACGGCGCGATCACCACGGTTTTGCCGTTGCGCGCAGCCACCTGCATACCGACGCCGGAATAGCTGCCCTTCTGCTCCTCCATGAGGAGCTTGTAGTCCTTGGGATCGAAGAAATTGGAATGCGGATCGAGGGTGCGGAGCATCCCTGGGATGGCGCCCTTGTAGATGGCCTTATCGGGGTCGACCGGGCTGGCGAAATTCTGCTCCACCAGGGAGTAGACCTTGGTGAAATTGTCCACGTCCTTGCCGAAGTTGGCCTCGGAGCCGTCCGGAGCCGTGGCCAGCGGCGGCAGCGGCCGCAGCACCTTCTGGCCATAAAGCCCTCCGGCCAGCGAGCAAAGCAGCACAACCAGCGGCAAAACAAAGAGATAGCGCCATTTATGGAGCATCGATCCATCCTTGAGCGTCTTAAGCAAGTATACCCTCGCGTCCCTACTGCTATTCTAGACGCCCGGAGGGGAGTTTCGGGTGCAGCGGTTTTTGCGGGGAGACCGCTCCCTTACGGTCGCGGCTCCGATCGGTTCAATGCCCGGCTTCGGTGCGGGCGGTTTCGCGGTGGATGGCATCCAGAACGGCGTTGATGAACTGGACGGACTCCTCGGTGGAGAATTTGCGGGCGAGCTCGAGGGCTTCGTCGATGACGATGGCGGCGGGGGTGCCGGCGTACCTCATTTCATAAAACGCCAGCCGGAAGATGTTGCGGTCCACGGCGGGCATGCGCTCGACGCGCCAGTGCTCGGCGTGGCGGGCGATGTGCTCGTCGGCTTCGGCGACATGCTCGACCGCGCCGGTGACGAGTTCGTCCACGAAGGGCTCGCGGCGGGGGCACTCTTCAGCGTAGAGGGTATCGTAATAGGCCTTGATGGCGTCGGCGGCGGACTGGCGGCGCGCATCCCAGAGGAAGAGGATCTGGAGGGCGCGTTCGCGGGATCGGCGGCGGGATGGCATTAGGTGGCCTGGCGGAGAGCGCGCAGGAGATTGGCCATTTCGATGGCGCTCATGGCGGCGTCGAAGCCTTTGTTGCCGCTCTTGGTGCCCGCACGATCGATGGCCTGCTCCAGCGTGTTGGTCGTGAGCACGCCGAAGGCCACGGGGACGCCGGTTTCATTGGCGACGTGCGCCAAGCCCTTGGCGGCTTCGGCGGCGATGTAATCGAAATGCGGAGTTTCGCCGCGGATGACGGCGCTGAGGCAGATGACCGCGTCATAGCGGTGCTG
>JAJYLS010000257.1 GCA_021787555.1 Acidobacteriota bacterium
GCTGCAATTACATGATCTCCTGGAAATTGTAGTGCCCGTACCTCCTATTGACGTTCAGAAACGCTACGAGGAATACTTGGTGGCGCAGATGGCTCGGTATTCGGAACTGCTGCGGGAGATCTCAGAACTCCCCCAAAGGGCCGTGTCTTCCTTGTTGGCTGCCATGAACGCAGGAAGCGCCGAAATCGGAACCACTACTTAGCTTCGAACAAAAGCTCCGCGGGTTCGTGTTTTCCAAGATTCCGCAGGGCGCGCCGATAGTCAGGAATAGCTCGTACCCTCTCGATGATTTGCTCCTTTGATAGGCCCAAGGTCCCAATTCCGAGGTTGGCCGCGACGATCTTCCACTCTGCCGTGAGGTACTGGTTCTTCTCCTCGTCGGGGTACGCACTGTGAATAAAGCTGATGTAGGCGTCGATTGAGTCGTCCGCCGCCCTTGACTCTCGAAACACTTTCCTTGCAGCTACCGAATCAGTCTTCAGCATGCGAACAAGTCCGCCGAAGTTCGCCGCGTACGAGACCTGCTGTGATGGCCGCCGCGAACTAGGACCGCACAGGCGTTCTCTCTTTCCGCTGGCATTCAATGGTTCTCCATGGTGGGCGCATAGATGTGCTGCACAACCATCAGGACAGGCGGCTTTATCGACAAAAGAACCTCCACGGGCGAGGTGCAGTTTATCTCTCAGAGCCGCAACAGAGCGTGCAAAACCTATATAGGCATCCTTTATATGTGGATAGACTCTCACCTCGTCAGCAAAGTCCCACGACCAGACGAGGACAAGCAGGAGATCCCATTCACCAAGGTGCTCGTACAGTTCGTCAAAGTGGCCTTTTGATTCGTCCGCGCCCGCATTCATCGACTTGGCTTCGATCCGCAGGAGTTCCCCCGTGCGGTCGGCGGCATTCCACGGCTGGTCCCGTGTGACACACGCGAAATCATTGTATTCGTGATCGGATAGCCATCCAATCTCGCATTCTGCCGCCTGCCCACCGACGTTGAGCAACACCTGATTCGTGTAGTAGCCCCAGAGCGCTTCGAGCAGAGAGCCCATACCGCTACCCACTCGCCCGCCCCGCGTGCGGAGAACCTGCATGGAGAACTCATTGATGCTCTGACAGGCTTTGGGCGTTGCGGCTATGAGTAGCCGCGCGGCCTCTTCGGACGTAATCATTCTTCTCCAGAAATAAGGGCAGCAACAGACCCTGTTGTCGTATTCGACGGAACTTCGATTGTACCGCCAGTTTCGCCGCGCCTGTTTTTGAGGCTGACGGTGGTGGTAAACCCTCGGAGATTTTAGGATTCGCAGTTCACTGGAATTTTCCTTGACCTCCGTTTTTTGGCCCCTTACCATCGGCCCAGATCTGATCCAGATCGCTGAAAACAGGAGAGAAAAACATGACAAGCCTGAGCGCAATCCTCGCCGCCATCGAAACATCCACCGAGAAGATTAAGTCCCTGGAAGCCGACCTCGCCGCCGAGCGGGAAAACGGCAAGAGTCTCGTAGAGCAATACAGAGCGCAGAGCGCCGACGCGCTGAAGACGCTCGGCATTGCCGAAGCGCCGCGCAAAGAGCGCAAGCCCCGCAGCCAGCAAGCGGTTCTCATCGGCGCGGCGGCTCGCAGCATTCGCCAGTCCGTAAAGGGCGGCGAGAAGAATGCCAAGACGATCCTCACCGCCGCCCTCGCCGCTGCCGAGAAGGCCGCGAAGAACAAGTTGGCGCTTGCCGAAGTGCCCGCCGAGATCAAAACGAAAATCGAAGAGCGGGTGAAGGGGCTGAGCGCGAAGAAGTAGCCACGCGGGGGCGGGCGCAAAGAGCGGAGCAGAAAAATGCTCCGCTCTTTTCGGGTCTGTGTGGTACCGCTGGATTCGTGAGCGGCAGCGTTCCCAGACGCGCCAGAGCGCTCAAGAGTGCTATCAAGGGGCATAGCAGGGGGAGACGGGGGAAATGCTAAGGAAACAATCGCCCGCTCAGTGGAGAGGGGAGCGTCTAGAACGTCTCCGCTACTGTAGCAGATTTGCTACTCAAAGCCGCTGAAAGTTCGATTCTGCTACACTTCTGCAAATCGTACGCATTATAAAATCAATAACTTACACAGAATCAGCAGTGGGCGAAGCTGCGAATCCCCCCCTCTCCGCCAGACCGAGGTCTTCACTCACTTCAGCAGCGCTATTTCGGCCGCCTTCTTCAAACCGTGCGAGGCGAGGCGCAGCACGATGTTCCCGGCTTTCTCGGGAAGATCCCGTCGGCCTTTGGGCGGAGCGGCAGTGTGCTCCGGGTCCGCCATATACACCGCCGCTCCCAGGAGCACTCGAACGACTGCACGGGGGTCGCGCCGCAGGACGAACGTTCCGTATGCGGCTCCCGCGCCGGCGCCCACGCAATACGGAATAAGAGCGTGCATTGACGAACTCGCCTGAGCCAACCTGTAGAAGCGCTCGATGGCCCACCACGCCACCTGTCCGCCAGCCGCTCCAGTAAGCATTGCCTTCCAGGAATTCTCTATGCAACCGGTACTGCACGCGGGCGGCCAGAACCGCTCGCTGGACTTTTCCATTTGGTTGCTTTACAATGAAAAGTACTTTGCATACAGGAATTATCATGGACGGCAACGGGCGCTGGGCGCTGGCGCGGCGCCTGCCCCGGATTGCCGGACACCGCGCCGGCGTGGAAAGCGTGCGCCGGGTGGTGAAGGCCGCGCCGGGACTCACGATCGACGTGCTCACGCTGTTCGCGTTTTCGTCGGATAACTGGCGCAGGCCGCGGGCGGAGGTCGAAGGCCTGATGGAGCTTCTGGGCCTGTATCTCGCCACCGAAACCGAAGAGTGCGTGCGGAACGGCGTGCGGCTGCAAGTGATCGGGCGGCGCGACCGGCTGGCGGCGGACGTGCGCGCGGCCATCGGACGAGCGGAAACGGCCACGGCGGCGGGCACGCGGCTGCGCCTGCGCATGGCGGTGGATTATTCGGCGCGCGACGCCATCCTGGCGGCGGCGCGCGGGCTGGCGGAGCTGTCGCGCGAGTCGCTGGATGGCGCGTTGGGGCCGCCGGTGGATCTGCTGATCCGCACCGGCGGCGAGCGCCGGCTGAGCGATTTCCTGCTATGGGAATGCGCCTATGCGGAACTGGTGTTTCCGCGCGTGATGTGGCCGGATTTCGGCGCCGAGGACCTGGCCTCGGCGGTGCGCGATTTTCGCGGGCGCGAACGGCGGTTCGGCGCGGTGCCGGAGGTGCCGGTGCGGCTGCACGAGAGATGGTTGCGGTAGCGCGGTCAGGCGAACAGTTCGCGTGGATCGATCTTCGTCTTTTGCCGCGCGAGCGGCGCGTTCAGGAAGTCGATGAACGGCGCCATTGCGCGGAAGCGGGCGAGGGCCTCGGTATAGAGCGCGGGCGTGGCGGCGAGATCGGGTGCGAGCTCGATATAGAAAAGGTACTGCTTGAAGCGCAGCAGGTCGGCCGCGGGATGATCCGCGCAAAAGCCTTTGGGAACGCGCGAAAGCTGCTCGCCATCGAGTTCGCCAAACAGGCGGCGGAGCCCGCGGGAGCGCATCAGGCGGCGAAATTCGGCATGCCGCGCGGCGATGTGGCCGCGCATGGCGAGCAGGGTTTCGGGGCACGGCCGGTACACGCCGCCGCCGATGGCGACCTCCTTGTGCGAGACGGCCACGTAATATCCCGCGGCGCCCAGGCCGGCCAGGCGGCGGCAGGGGAAGCTGGCGGCAATGTGGTCCTTGTACGGGGTTTTGTCCTCGCTGAAGCGCGTGTCGCGGTAGATGCGGTAGATGGCCTTGTCGGGGTCGGTGAGGTACTCGGGGGCGAAGTTGCGCATGGCGGCATTGAGCGCCTCCACCAGGCGGCGCATGGGCTGCTTGACATGCTCCTCGAAGAGCGGCTTGCGAGGCTGGAACCATTCGCGGCGGTTGTTGCGCGCCAGGCCGCGCAGGAAGCGCAGGCCCTCAGGGGGAAAACCGGAAAATGCGGAACTCATAAAACTATATGGTAATGAAATCGCTGCCGAAGGCTGAGAGCTGGCGGTGGAAAGCTGACAGCTATAATCGAGATGTGCCGACCGCGGAAGAGGCGTGCATGCGCCTCGCCGAGATTCCTGATTTAACTGTTTTGACTCAGGCGCCGCTCTCCCGCTACACGCGGTTCGGGATCGGCGGTCCGGCGGACGTGTACGCGGAGACGGCCAGCGCGGAGGCGTTCGTCGCGGCGCTGGCGGAGGCGCGGTCGAGCGGCGTGCCCACCGTGGTGATCGGCGGTGGAACCAATCTGATCGTGTCCGACAGCGGATTTCGCGGCATCGTGCTGCGTTTCCGCTCCGAGCGGCTGCTGGCGGCGAACGGGCGCGTGTGCGCGGACGCGGGGGCGAGTCTCCAGGACCTGGTGGACTTCTCCATCGCGCGCGGGCTCGCCGGGCTGGAGACGCTCTCGGGGATTCCGGGGTCGGTGGGCGCCGCGGTCTACGGCAACGCGGGCGCGTACGGCCATTCCATCTCCGAGCGGGTTGTGGCGGTGCGGTTCTATGACGGGCGCGAGGTGCGGGTGTTCCGCAACGAGGAGTGCGAGTTCCGGTACCGCGAGAGCGTCTTCAAGCGCCGCAAGGACTGGATCGTTTTCTCCACCGAGCTGCTGCTCGAGTCGGGCGACGCCGCGGCGCTGCGCCGGGCGGCGGACGACATCCTCAAAGTGCGCAACGAAAAATTCCCCGTGACCATGAAGTGCGCGGGCAGCATTTTCAAAAACCTGCTGGCTGCGGAACTGCCGGCGCCGGCGGCCGCGCAGGTGCCCGCCAAGGTGGCGCGCGAGGGGAAAATTCCGGCGGCGTGGTTTCTCGACCAGGTGGGCGCCAAGGGGATGCGGCAAGGCGACATTCACGTGGCGGCCTATCACGCCAACCTCATTTATAATGCCGGTGCGGGGACGGCGGCGGACCTGTGCGCGCTCATCGGCGAGCTCAAGGCGCGGGTGCGGGCACGGTTCGGCATCGAGCTGGAAGAAGAGGTGCAGTACGTGGGGTAGGAACGTGGGAGTCAGAAGTCAGAAGTCAGCAGTCAGAATGCCGAGGGCGGGTGCCGTTCTTCTGACTTCTGTCTTCTGTCTTCTGACTTCTTCCGCCGCCGATTTGCATGACGCGGTCGAAGCCGGCGACCTGGCGCGCGTCCAGGAGTTGATCGCGCAGGGCGCTGACGTGAATGCGCGCGACAACCTGGGCGCTACGGCGCTGCACGATGCCGCGTGGAACGGGCGCGTGGATATTGCGGCGTACCTGATCGCGCAGGGCGCTGACGTGAACGCGCGCCACGCCGAGGGCGGCTCGACGCCGCTGGCCTACGCGGTGATCAAGGACGATCTTCCCATGGCCGAACTGCTGCTGGCGCACGGGGCGGACGTGAAGGCCGCGGACCGGTCGGGGGCCACGCCGCTGCACCTGGCGGCGGATCGCGGGTATGCGCGCATGGCGGCGCTGCTGGCGGCGCACGGGGCGGACGTGAACACGCGCGATGGAGCGGGCTCATCGCCGCTCGACGAGGCGGCGGGGCGGGGCTACCGCGCGGTGGCCGAAGAACTGATCGCCCGCGGCGCGCGCGTGGACGGCGAAAATCCCGAGACCGGCAGCACGCCGCTCGATGAGGCGGCGGCGCACGGCAGTGGCGAAGTCGTGAAGCTGCTGCTCGCCAAGGGGGCGAATCCCAACCGGCGCGACCGGTCGGGGGGCACGCCGCTGGTGAACGCCGCGCGCAGCCAGCATCCCGACATCGTGAAGCTGCTGCTGGCGGCGGGCGCGCAGGGCGCCAGCGAATTATTATTGGATGCTGCACTAAAGGGTCAGCTCGACATAACCGATGTATTATTGGGCGCCGGCGCGGATGCCAACGCCCGGGACAAGACCGGAGTTACGCCGCTGCACCAGGCGGCGCTCAAGGGACACACGGCGGTGGCGCGGCTGCTGCTGGATCACGGGGCGAAGGTGGACGCGCGCGATGAGGGTGGCGCGACGCCGCTCTACGATGCGGCGCTCAGCGGAAACGCCGAAGTGGCGGCGCTGCTCCTCGATCATGGGGCCGACCGCGAGGCGCGTGACCGGGAATCCGGGGCAACGCCGCTCTACCAGGCGGCGGCGTGGGGCCGCACGGCGGTTCTCGAACTGTTGATCGCTCGCGGCGCGGACGTGAACGCGAGGAATAAAAAAGGTGAAACGCCGCTGGCGGCGGCGGTGGCGAATGGATTCGGCGACGCGGCGAAAATCTTGCGGGAGCACGGGGCGAAATGACGCCGCGTTCCGCAGACTGCTGCGCTCTCGCGGTTACGATGCCGCGCAGGTTCGGGCGCTCGTGGCGATCGCGCCGGCGGCAGCGGTGCGCTGCCGGTCGGACGAGGAATTTCTCGAGCGGGTCGATTACAACGGCCGCCGTCTGGCCAAGCTGAACGTTCCTCCGGCCGACGTGGCGGCGCTGCTCGAAGAGTTCGCGCCGCCGTTGGACCCGGCGGATGCCGGGCGGCTCCGGCTGGCCACCCTTCTCACCCTCAATCATGCGTTTTACCAGGTGCGCGAAAGCGAGGCGCGGGCGCTGTTCGGGCTTTACCGCGCGGAAGCGGAAGCCACCGGCCTGGAAGATCTACTGCGGCGCTTCGCGGAGGTGCTGGCGCAGGCACTCGGCGCGCGCGAGGCACGCGTGCGGCTGCTCGACCGGCCGCTCGCCGAAAAGCTCGCACGGCCGCAGTACACGGCGCAAGGCGCCCACTCCTGGTGGCGGTATCCCGTGGGCAATGCGGCACTGCTGGAGTTCGGGTTTGGCCGCAGATATCCGTGGCTGCCGCGCGAGCTGGCGCTGCTCGACGCCGCGGCCGAACGCTGCCGGGACGCGCTGGAGCGCGGGCGCGCGCAGGAGGAGGAACGGCGCCGGATCGGGCGCGAACTGCACGACGAGGCCGGACAATCCCTGCTGCTGTTGCGGCTGGAGCTGGAAAGAATGGAACGGGACGCGCCCGACGCGCTCCGCCCGCGGCTGGCCGAAGCCCGCGCCACGGCCGAGCGCGTGGTAACCGAGTTGCGGCGCATCGTGGCGGCGCTGAGCCCGGCGGTCCTGGAGCGGCTGGGCCTGGCGGCGGCGCTGCGGCAGCTTGTGGCGCGCTTCCGGAAGACGCATCCCGCGGTGGTGCGGCTGCGGATTGCGGGAGGTTGCGACGGGCTCGGGGCGGCTGCGCAACAGGTGATTTACCGGGTGGCGCAGGAGAGTTTGCAGAACATTCTCAAGTATTCTCGGGCTTCCCATGTAAACCTTTCGCTCAAAACCACCGATAAGAGTGTCAGGCTGCGCGTTTCGGATAACGGCGCCGGCTTCAGGCCACAGGCGGCCGCGCGCAAGCCGATGGCATTCGGCTTGTCTGGCATGTGCGAGCGGGCAGCGCTCGCGGGGGGCACGCTGGCCATATCGAGTGTCCCGGGAAAGGGCACGGCGGTGGCGCTGGTCCTGCCGCGAACAATAACGGCTCGCGGGATGGAGGCTCATGGCGAAAGCACGCATTCTTTTGACGGACGATCATACGCTGTTCCGGCAGGGCATCCGGAATTTGTTGGCGGCGGAGCTGGACATGGAAGTGGTCGGCGAGGCGGCGAACGCCATGGAGGCGGTGGCGCTGGCGCGCGAGACCCGTCCCGACCTGGTGCTGATGGATATCGGGATGGCCGGGATGAGCAGCTTCGAAGCCACGCGGCTGATTCGCCGCGAGCGGCCGGAGACGCGCGTGGTCTTCCTGTCCATGTACGACGATGAGGAATACCTCGCCGAGTCCATGGAGGTGGGTGCCGACGGCTACATCCTGAAAGACGCCCCGGTGGAGCAGTTGATCACGGCCGTGCGCGAGATCGTGCGCGGCGGAAGCTACCTCAGCCCGCGCCTGCTGGCGCGCGTGGTGGCGGATTTCCGGCAGCAGGGGCACGGGCCCGCGCGGCAGGCGCGGATGGACACACTCACCAAGCGCGAGCGCGAAATTCTGAAATTGCTGGCGGAGGGCAAATCGGTCAAGGAAATCGCCGGGGAGTTCGAGCTCAGCGCGAAGACCGTGGAGGCCCACAAGTTCAATTTGATGCGCAAGCTGGATATCCATAACCGCGCCCAACTGGTGCAGTACGCCATTCAGCGGAAGATCATCCGGCTGCCGGAGGCGGTGGCCAGCTAGCCGGCGGTGTTGCGCGTGACACGCGTGGCTGCGGGGACACGTGGCTTGAATATGAGATCTCGAAAGGAATCAGCAGCTTACATTGTGGCTTGCGACCTGCATCCTCCTCGCGTGGATCTGTATAGCGAGCGGACGCCGGAGCTGGATCGAATTTTCGGCACGGCTGAAGTGGCGCAGGCGGCTGCTGGGGCCGCGAAGTAGGAGAAAGCAATTATGGAAAATGTTGTGGCGTGTGTGGTGATGGCGGTGATCACGTTTCCGGTTTCGTTTTTCGTGGCGCGCACCTGCCTGCGCGGCGTGGTCTGGATGATCACCGGGGAGGAAAACCGCCGTGTGTTATGATCGCAGCCGTGGACGGGTGGCACGCGGTAGCGGCCGCGTTCCTGCTGCAAGCAGTGCTGCGGGGAGTGCTGGTAGCAGCGCTGGCGCCGGTTCTGCCGGCGGCAGCGGCTGAGGACCTGAAC
>JAJYLS010000258.1 GCA_021787555.1 Acidobacteriota bacterium
GCCGTTGCGGTTGGCGATAAAGCCGTTGGCGTCGAGGTCGGAGTTGCGCAGGAATTCGAAGAGGCTGCCATGTAACTGGTTGGTGCCGGACTTGTAAATGAGGTTGATGATGCCGCTGCCGCTACGTCCGAATTCGGCGGAATAGGAATCCGTTTGGACCTTGAATTCCTGGACGGAATCCACCGAAGGATATACCGCCAGGCCCTCGATGGGATTGGCCAGACCGGGCGAGGACGGAATTCCGTCCACCAGAATATCAGTGCTTCCCGGCCGGCCGCCGTTGATCGACACGTTCATGCTGTTATATGCAGCACCCACGCTTCCTTCGACCCCGGGAGCCAAAAGCACCAGTGAATAGGCGATACGCTGGTTGAGCGGGAGGTTGAGGATGCTCTGCGTATTGACTACCTGCCCCATGGCTGCGGTGGTCGGCTCAATGAGCGGCGTTTCGGCATTCACTTGGACCGTCTGGGTCGCGGAGCCGATGCGCAGAGTGAAGTCAATACGCGCCTCCTGGTTGACTTGCAGAGTGACCCCCGTGCGCAGCTCGACGTTGAAGCCGGCAGCTTCGACGGTGATGGTGTAGGGGCCGCCGGGAGTGAGCGAGGGAAACACGTAGCGGCCTTGCGTGTCCGTGGAGGTCTTCGTTTCGATGCCGGTCGAGGTATTGACGATGCGCACGCTGGCATTGGGAACGGCCGCTCCTGCCGGATCGAGCACGATCCCGTTGAGCGAAGCGGTCACAATTTGCCCGAACAGCCCGCCGGCGCAAAGAGCAAGGCCGAGCAGACTGATAGTGCGGAGAGCCCGTTTCCGGGTCAATGTAATTTCGATCATTCATTCCCCCTTACGACATCCGGTGGCTCTTCAACCCCAAGAACATGCCGGGCAAGGCAGCACACTCCAGACCTGTCCCTGCGGCCCAAAAGTTGCCAGGAAACGAAATCGTATTCAATTGTCCGTCGGATCGACGTATGTGTCAAGGCAATGTTTCGGTTTCCGCCGCATAATGACTCTGCCTGATTGATCTCCGCTATGGAATCGGATACAACTACTCGGCCATGAAGTCCTTCGCTCTTTGCCTGGCGATCCTGGCCGCAGCGGCGCTCTGCGATGGGCAGAGCACCTCGTATCGGTTGCACAACATCGAAATCGTAACCGACGTTCCCTACGTCGCGGTTTCGGGGAAAGAGGTCCGGCTCGACCTCTTTCTGCCGACGGCCGCCCCCGTCCCTTTCCCGCCATTGTCTGGGTTCACGGCGGCGGCCATGCCACCCGCTTCCGCTTCTGGCGCCAAGCCGCATACCTCGCTACCAAAGGCTTCGCCGGCGCCACCATCGACTACCGCAGTCCCGTCACCTCGCTGCTCTACCCCGAAGCGGCGCATGATTGCAAAGCCTCGGTGCGTTGGCTGCGGGCCAACGCCATGCAGTACCACATCGACCCCAACCGCATCGCCGCCGCCGGCGGCTCCCTGGGTGGCTATCTCGTGCTCATGCTGGGCACCACCGCGGGCAATCCCAAATTCGACGGCGAGGAAGGCGACACCAAACTGTCCACGCGCGTCTCGGCTGTGGCCGCGCTCTTCGCCCTGTCCGACCTGGTCAGTAGCGGCAAGTCTATCCCGAGGCTAGCCAAGGTACAAGAATGGTTCTCCCGGGAGTTTCGTTGCTGCTCTTTCCAGCAGTGTTGCTCTTACATGATAAAACATCTTCATGGGGCTGTGTTTTGGGGAATTTGCGAGGCTGCCGCGACTGCTATCCCTTCCAGTTCTTCAGCACGTCCTCGGGCTTTGCAGGAAAGCCCCTGATGCCGCGGGAGTGATCGAACTGGTAGATCCGGATCTTCTTGGCGGGCGCGAATGGAAGCATAAGCATGTCTTCGCCCGAGAGCGCTGCCCGCATCTCGGTCCGTTCGCAGGCTTTCACCGCCCGGGCGCGCAACTTCCGGACGAGGTCGGGGTGCGCCGAGGCCATGTTATTCAACTCCTGTGGATCCTCACCCACGTTGAAAAGCTGCTCGCGCCCGCCATTGGTCATATAGATGTACTTCCAGTCTCCGGTCCGCACCATGATTTTGCAGCGCCGTGTGCCGGGCTCGCCGTAGTAGCCGATCACATCCTCGCGCGGTTTCGCCGAGCCGGCCACGGCGCCGAGCAGGTCCATACCCTGACGGAAATCCGCCTTACCCGCGGCCTTGGTGGCGATGCCGAACAGGTCCGTAAGGGAAGCCAGTTCGTGCCGCTTCGTGTCCGGAGCCAGTTGGCCCGGCCAGCTCACAAGGAAAGGAATGTGGCACGACGCTTCGAAGTAGCTCTCCTTCTGCCACCCGTGGTGATCGCCCAGGTGGTCGCCGTGATCGGCGAAGAAGCAGATTAAGGTGTTCTCGGCGTCACCTCGTTTTTCGAGTGCGTTCAAGACGCGGCCGATGCAGTCGTCGATGTAGGTGATCTCGCCGTAGTAGCGGGCCTTCAGCACGCGGGCGTGGGCGTCGTTGACGTCCTCGGCCCAGACGGCATAGTTCATCCACGGGATCTGGTCGTCCATGTGGTCCGTTTCCAGCTTGCCACGCACCGGGTTGGGCATGCGGTCCGGATCATAAAGGCGGTTAAACGGAATGGGCGGCGCCAGGGGCGGGTGCGGGCCAATGAACGATACGAAACCGAAGTACGGCTTGCCATCCTTCACAGTAAGCTGCTCAATGGCGCGCTCGGCGGCCCAGCGCTCGACCGAGCAGGAGGCGGGTTCGGGGCTCATCTGCGGCATGTAATACATCTCGGTCCGCTCGCCCATGAGGCCTTCGATGTAGTCGTATTGCGGGTGTTCGGTCGCGATCCAGTAGGCGTAGGAATCCCGCCTGCGCTGTTCCGGCGTGCCGTAGAGTTCCTCGCTATGGAGGTGTACATCGTAGCCGAGTTCTTCGAAAACCGGCGTGGTGTGGAACTTGCCGACGCCGAAGGTGCGGTAGCCGAGCGAGCGCATGGTTTGCGCCAGGTACGGGCCGCAGCGCTCGGTCATAGTCGAGGCCTGTCCTGGGGCGGGCTTGGACGGCCCGTTTGAAAACGCGCGCGTGGTGGGCGGCTCACAGCCGGTGCGGATCGAATAGCGCGCCGGCACACAGACGGGACACTGCGAGTAAGCGTTGGTGAAGGTGACCCCACGCCGCACCAAGCGGTCGATATTCGGAGTATAGATATGCGAGTTGCCGAGCGCGGCAATGGCATCGAACCGGTACTGGTCGCACATGAGGAACAGCACGTTGGGGCGGCCGGACCTTCCGATCGCCGGCGCCTGCGCCGCCGCTGCCCGCGAGGTGGCCGCCGCTCCCGAGCCCAGGATATTGAGAACCGCACGTCTGTTAATCTTCCGCATGATTCATTCCCGATAGAAGGCTCAATGCTATCGCAGCTTGGGGCTGCTGGCAAGCCGGCAGCGTTCATTCGAACTCGAATACTGAGACCGCCTATTGCGTCTCAATCCCGGTTGGGCAACGGCCGTTTCCACCTCGGAGCATTGGAGCGGAAAGACACTTCTTACGGTGCTGGCCTTTACGTAGAACATGCATCGGCTCGAGAGCCAGAATTTCACCCCGCCGGCAGCCGGTGTAGTAAGCGAACGTCAAGGCTGGCCGGAGGTACTCTGACCCAGATCTTCACGACGCCGGGACTACAAGACGGTGACGGGCTTCGCTGTCTCGCCGGCCCCTTCGGAATGGTCGCAGGTGGATCTCGTAGAGCGAGTCGTCCGGTTGGAGCCTGGCACCACGAAGAACGGTGAAGCCCGAAATCTCCCGCTGACGAAGGAACTCTTCGAGGTTCTGTCGATGCAAAAGTCCGTGCGGGATACGAAGTGGCCCACCTGCCCCTGGGTCTTCTTCAATGAGTCAGGTGAAAAAATCGGCAAGTTCAAACGGTCCTGGCGTACCGCCTGCATCACGGCGGGGTTGGCGCCGGCAGACGGCGAACCCGACCGCCTCTTCCACGACCTCCGCAGGAGCGGAGTGCGCAATCTGATCGGGGCCGGCGTCCCAGAATCGGTCGCCATGCGGATCAGCGGACACAAGACCCGCTCGGTGTTCGAGCGGTACAACATCGTAAGCGGGCGGGACCTCCACGAGGCGGCGCGCAAGCTGGAAAACTATATGTCCGGGAAAACCAATCCTACCCAGCCTGGGCACACTTTGGGCACACCTGAGCAAAATTCTGCTGATCTGACGGGGGAGCGCTTCGGCCAAACTGTTGAATTGATTTGGCTGGGAGGCAGGGATTCGAACCCCGATACGCAGATCCAGAGTCTGCAGTCTTACCGTTAGACGACCTCCCAGGGCACCTCTATTCTAGCATTCCGCCGCCACCCGTCGCCCCTTCTTGACTCGCGTTCGGCGTCCCGGATCGCCGGCGGGGCCCGTTTCCGGTTACTCCCAAAAATTAACAAAACTAGCCCTCACCCCCCGGTGTTTACTATTTCAGTTGCACAGCGCTTCGTAGCGCGGAGGGATTATGCACAGAGGGTTTCGCTGGGTATCGGGTTGGGGTGCCGCTTTTGTTTTCTTCTTTTCCGCTCTGACCGCCGTCATCGTGCGCGCCCGCGCGGACGCTCCTTCTTCCGGCGGTCCCGTCTACCTGACGCCCCATCCCGAATGCAGTTACTTCGGGCCGGAGCGCGAAAAATTCGTCCGCGCCGCCCTCGGCCCATTCCACCGCACCTCACACCCCCTCACCACCCTCACCGATCGGGTCACCCGCATGCTCGCCGTGCGCGGTAGCGGCCCCAGCTCAACTTATCACCAGTCGCAGGCCGCCGGCTTCATCGATTCCTACATCTTCGCCGCATTCCGGGCCAACGGCATCGCCCCCGCCCCCATGACCACCGATTGGGAATTCATCCGCCGCGTCACCCTCGATCTCACCGGCCGCATTCCCGCCCCCGCCCAGGTCCTCGCCTTCGTCGCCGACACGTCCTCCAACAAGCGCGCCAAATTGATCGACCGACTCCTCGCCAACCCCGAGTGGGTCGACAAGTGGACCATGTATTTCGGCGATCTCTACGGCAACACCGCCAACAAGCCCTCCAACGGTCTCATCCGTTTCCCCCAAGGCCGCAACGCCTTCTACGATTACCTTCACGCCGCGCTCGCCAATAACAAGCCCTACAATCAGATCGCCACCGACCTCATCACCGCCGCCGACCCCGACAGCTACAATAACGGCCCCGTCAACTACCTCCTTGGCGGCTATACCACCGGCGGTCCCGTCCAGGACACCATCGATCAGATGACCGCCAACGTCTTCGATACCTTCATGGGCATGACCCACGTCAATTGCCTGCTCTGCCACAACGGCCGCGGCCATCTCGATTCGCTCAGCCTCTGGGGCAGCAACACCACCCGCTATCAGGCCTGGCAATTGGCTTCCTTCCTCTCCCACACCTCCATGGCCCGCACCGTCGCCGACCCCAGCAATAAGAACGTCTACTACTGGTCGCTCCTCGATAACCAGAAGGGCCACACCACCGACTACGCCCTCGACACGACCAGCGGCAATCGCCCCGCGCGCGTTGCACCCCCCGGGTGCAAATCCAGCCAGCCCTGCTGGTACGTCGCACCCCAATATATTTTCACCGGCAGTTCTCCCAAACCCGGCCAGGATTATCGCGCCGCCCTCGCCCAATACATCACCGGCGACTTCCAGTTCGCCCGCGCCACCGTCAACTACATCTGGGCCCAGTTCTTCGGTATGGGCATCGTCGATCCGCCCGATACCTTCGATCCCTCGCGCCTCGACCCCAATAATCCGCCCGCCACTCCCTGGACCTTGCAGCCTTCCAATCCGCAGTTGCTCCAGGCCCTCGCCGAGCACTTCATCCAAAGCGGCTACGATCTCAGGGCCCTCATGCGCGAGATCGCCAACTCCCACACCTACCAGCTTTCCAGCCGCTATCCCGATCAGTGGAACGTAGCCTGGGAACCTTACTTCGCCCGCAAATTCGTCCGCCGCCTCTGGGGTGAAGAGATTCACGACGCCATCGTCGATTCGAGCGGCCTCACCCCCAGCTACGCCATCAAAGGCTTCACCGACCTCGGCTATCCCAACCCCAGCCATGCCATGCAATTCCCTGACGTGGTCGGCACCCCCACCAGCGACGGCAACGTCCTCAACTTCCTGAACAGTTTCCTGCGCGGCAACCGCGACGATCAGCCGCGCAAATCCGATGGCTCCATCCTCCAGGCGCTCAGTCTCATGAACAACCCCTTCGTCGAGCGTGCCATCCAGCCTACCAGCGATGCCGCCGCGCCGCTAATCGCGCAGAACCTGAACCAGGACAACACCAGCCTGATCGACACGCTCTACCTCACCATCCTTTCGCGCTATCCGACTACCGCCGAAATGGCCGTCGCGCAATCCGCGGTTCCCGCCGTCCAAGGCACCACCCGCAATCAAGCCGTCCAGGACTTAGTCTGGTTGCTCTACAACAAGGTGGACTTTGTTTTCAACTACTAGGACGATCTCACCCATGACCACCGAACAAGCCCGCATCGACCGCGAATTCCGCAAGCGTCCTTGGACCCACCCGGCGTTCTTCAACCGCCCCCATTGGACCCGCCGCCATTTCTTCCAGGTCCTCGGCGGCGGCATCGGCGGCGCGTTTCTCTCGCGCCGCTACGCCAAAGCCGCCGGCATCACCGCCAGCGGTGCCGTCACCAAGAACACCGCGCAGAACGTCATCTTCGTCCTCCTCGCCGGCGCTCCCAGCCACACCGATACCTTCGACCTGAAGATGGTGCCCAACGTCACCCCCACCAGTTTCAATCCCGAAACCATCAACGGCGTCCTCTGGCCCACCGGTCTCCTCCCCGACCTCGGCAACATGCTCCGCGATTTCGCGATCGTCCGCTCCATGCAGTCTCACGCCCTGGTACATTCGCTCGCCCAGACCTGGACCCAAATCGGCCGCAACCCCGCCGCCGTCCTCGGCAACATCGCCCCCAATATCGGCAGCGTCGTTGCCATCGAGAAGGAGAGCCAGCGCCAGCCCGGCCAGGTCTTCCCCATCTTCCTCGCGCTCAATTCTCCCAGCGGCGTCGGCTCCGGCTATTTTCCCGCTGTCTACGCCCCCTTCGACGTGCAGCCCTCCACCGGCGGCATCGCCTACACCACCAATCCCGACGGCCAGTCCCGCTTCGTCGGCCGCCTCAAACTCCTCCACTCCCTCGACGACAGCCTCCGCATCAATTCTCCCTACGGCTCGGCCATGGACGATTACAACGACTTCTACACCGCCGCCGCCGGCGCCACCGGTTCCGACGGCATGATGTACAACCCCACCGTCAACCAGGCTTTCCGCTTCACCACCGCCGACAGCGCCCGCTATGGCGCCACCAGCCTGGGCAACGCCTGCCTCGTCGCCGTCAACGTCCTTAAGGCCAGCCAGGGCACGCGTTTCATCCAGATCACCTCCAGCGACGGCTGGGACATGCACCAGAACATCTACGCCGCCAACGAGCTTCCGGCCAAGGGCAAAATCCTCGACACCGCCATCGCCACCATGCTTTCCGACCTGAAGTCCAACGGCTTATTCGACTCCACGCTGGTCGTCATGGTGGGTGAATTCGGCCGCACCGTCGGTCCGCTCTCCGCCGCCAAAGGCCGCGACCATCTGGTCCAGCAGTTCGCCTTCTTCGCCGGCGGCGGCATTCAGGGCGGCACCATCATTGGCGCCACCGACGACACCGGCGGCGATACCGCCGACTACGGCTGGTCCCAGCAGCGCTACGTCTATCCCGAGGACATCGAGGCCACCATCTATTCCGCCGTGGGCATCGACTGGACCACCGTCCGCCACGACGACCCCCTTGGCCGCGGCTTCGAATACGTCCCCACTACCGGCCCCGTCCAGTTCTACCCCGTCCACGAGCTCTGGGGATAAAGCAAACGGTGGCGTCGGCTTTCAGCCCGGCGCGCCGTGATTCCCCCCGCCTCCGACCCTCGATTACGCCACGCCCACCGCTTCCGGTGCGAAGGTGAGATCGCCGGTTTCGCTTTCGGCATCGACCACCACCGTCTGGCCATCGCGGATTTCGCCCTTGAGCAGCAGGCGGCCGAGCGGCGTTTCGATCTTCTTCTGGATGGCGCGCTTCAAGGGCCGCGCTCCGTAGTGCGGATCGTAGCCCGTGCGCACCAGGTTGGCGCGCGCCGCGTCGGTGAGCTGGAGCGTGACGTGGCGGTCGGCCAGCCGCGCGCGCAGGCGGCCAAGCTGGATCTCGACGATCTGCTTCAGGTGCTCCTCGCTCAGCGAGTGGAAAACGATGATTTCGTCCACGCGGTTGAGGAACTCGGGGCGGAAGGTGTGGCGCATCTCCTCCAGCACCGCCTCTTTCATGCGCTCATAGCTGGCGCCGGCGAAGCTGCCGCGATATTCCAAAATGCGTTGGCTGCCGACGTTGGAGGTCATGATGATGATGGTGTTCTTGAAATCCACCGTGCGGCCCTGGCCATCCGTGAGGCGGCCGTCGTCGAGAATCTGAGATCGG
>JAJYLS010000259.1 GCA_021787555.1 Acidobacteriota bacterium
TACCCCCCGGCCCCCCGAACATGCCTCCCGGCGCTTGCGCGGCCTCGCCGGCGGTCTTCTCTTCCATCTCAGGCCTCCTTCATTTCCACCGTCAGAACTCTATTCTCCAACTTCGCGCGGCTGGGGGAAAGCCCCGCCATGGAAGTCGGCAGGCCGATGTGGCGGCGCAGCGTCCCGATCTCCACCACCAGCTCGTCGCCTTTCTTGAAGAGCCCTACATCGCCCTTGGCGGCGAAGGGAAGCTGGAGGCGCACCTCGTAATGGCCGTCGACCTTGCTGAAGGTATACGGCGCTTCCGTGCGCGTGACGGCGGCGGGATTGTCGCTTTCGCCATAGAGAGCGCGCGCCAGTTCTTCCAGCCGCTCGCGCCCCAGCACCTCGTGCGTGAACAGCGGCAGGCGCTTCACCGGCACCGGCGCGAAGTACGCTTCGATCTCCTCGAGAATTTTCGCCTGCGAGCGCCGCCACTCCTGGAACCAGTCGTCGGTGACTTCGGTGGGCAGCACGCGGTTGACGATCACGCCGTCCACCGCCAGGCCGTGCAAGGAAAAGTAGACGAAGGCGCGCTCGGTCTCGCGCAGCACCATGCGCTCCGGGTTGGTGACCAGCCGGACGCTGGTGATCTTCGGGTTCTCCAGCAGTTCGCCGATGCCTTCCAGCTTGCCGAACAGGCTCTGCACGTTGGCGAAATAGCTGTCGGTGGGTAGCTCGATGGGCGAGACGCGGTTGGCCAGCGGGCGCACCGCGCGCACGATCCCGCGCTGGAACGGGAAGATGTGCTTCATGTACCATTCGAGCGTGGTCGGCATGCTGACGAACCGCATGGATTCGGCGGTGGGCGCGCAGTCCAGCACGATGGCGTCGTAGCGCTGCTCGCGGCGGAACTGGTTCACGTACATCATGGCGCTCAGCTCTTCCATGCCGGGCAGGATGGCCAACTCTTCCGCCTCAACATCGTTGATGCCGGTGGTGCGCAGCACCGAAATCACGTAGGAGGAGATATCGCGCCAGTGCCGCTTGATCTCTTTCTGAATGTTCACTTCGTGGATGGCGAGGCGCTCGTCGATTGGGTACGGATCGCTGGTTTTGCCATGAAAAAGGCTGGTTTCCAGGTCGAAGGCGTCGGCCAGGCTGTGTGCCGGGTCGACGCTCATCACCAGGGTCCGGTATCCGAGGCGCGAGAGTTGCAGGCCGGTGGCCGCCGCCAGGCTGGTCTTGCCCACCCCTCCCTTGCCGCTAAACAAGAGGATTCTCATATCTACTTCTATCTTAGCGTGCGCCCAATGGCGGCAAGGGGCAGGAGCTGCAATTGCTAGCCGACCGCTCCCTCCGGTCGCGGCTCCGATTGGAGTCACGTTCGGAGCCGCGACCGAAGGAAGCGGTCCGGCCGGCCGCCTCAGGGAGGACGACTACGTGCCGCTATGGCTGCGACTCGCGTCTCGGGTGCCCCGGGAACACCCCGTACATAAACCAAGCGGACGGCCGCAACCTGCGACCGCCCGCCGGGTAAGTGGATCGTAAGTGAAACTCGTGCTTCTCTAACTCTTCCGGAGCTTCCTGCGGAACAGGAGCGATGTGATCACCAGACCGGAGCCGAGGGAAAGCAATGTGTCCGGCTCGGGAACCTGCCCGCCGCCCGGAAAGCCGCCGCCCCCGCTGCTGGTCGTGTTGAACACTACGGAGACACCCGCCGAACTGCTTGTGCCCGAAGTACCACCCTGAACGATGATGTTCTTCACCAGATCGACCATGCCGGTGGCTCCGAAAGTCGCTGTCGCGCTTTGCATCTGCGAGGTCGAGTTGGCGAAGACATCCAGGCTTTGCGAGGTTCCGGAACAACTCCCGTCACTCGCGTACATGGCACCGATGCAAAGGCTCTCCGCCACCTGCACCGATCCCGATCCAACGGCGCCGAAACCCTGCATACTCAGGGTGTCATTCGTGATGGATGGAGCGGGCGACGTGATGGCGAACGAGATCAGATCGTCCAGCGAATAACCCGCGGCGACGCCGAACGGCCCATCGAATGACAACCCGGTATTTGTCCCGGTCACCGTGCTTACATTTACGCCCCCAGACGATGTCGGCGGCTGAACGGTACCGCCAGACTGGAAGCCGAAGTTACTGAAGGTTAGCGATCCCAGTGCGCAACCACTGCTGCCCCCGTAATTCATGACATAGTACTGGAGCGTGTTGTTGGTGCACATCGGGCTGCCCCACGCCACTGCTGCGAGCAGCAGCAAGGAACATAACACGAGTAGCCTTTTCCTCATCTCTGTCACCTCCGATACTGGGAGCGTTTTGCTCCCGATATGTGTTTGGGAAAAACAGCTTGACTGCCGACGTGGCGGAATCGACAGGCGAGACCCGGATGGTCCTGAGCGGCGCTCGGGTCGGTTCCCTCCGTTGCCCTACCCTCCACTCAACTCTAGATGCGAGTGTAGCCGTTGGTTACAGGCGCGTCAACGGCGCCAACTTACCATCTTGTAAGTCGTCACACCGGACGGTCATAGAGAAGAGGTAACTAAATACGAATCGGTCGAAAGGCAGGGAAAGATACAAACCGGAACGTGAAATTATTGCCGGGGGAGGCCGGGAATGTGTAGGGGATCGTCCATCCGGGTGCTGGAGGGGCCGCGGCCAATGCGCGCGGCAGCGGGATCGAAGATCCGTTTGTCCACCCCGAGCGCGCGAAATTCGGCATTGGAAGGGCTGGCCGCGAAACAATCCGAGAGGTCCGCGGCCGAAGCGTCGAATAATGTGAGAGGCGGCACGTGCAGTAATTCGAAAATAGTTTTCAGCAGCCCGGGGAAGCTGCTATTGGTGTGCGAGACATAACTCCTCTTGAACCACGGCCCCGCACAGAGCAATACCGTCCGGTGCGCGTCGATGTGGTCGATACCTCCCTGCGCATCGTCTTCCGTTATAAAGATCGCCGTCGACGGCCACCACTTCGTGTGGGAGAGGTATTCGACCATACGGCCGAGGGCCAGATCGTTGTCCACGACAAAAGAAGTTTTATAAGGATAGCCGTCCTGGGGGCGCACATTAGCCATGTGGTCGTCCGGCAGATGGACGAAGATGAACTGCGGAAGGTCCTGGCCGCTCTTGACATACCGTCTTTCGATTTCGGAAATGAACTGTGACGCGCGGTACTGGTCGGGGATGTTCATGTTGAACCCCGGATAAACACGCGAAGTATGGCGGTAGAGCGCATCTGGCATGGGGACGTTGGTGAGAAATCGTGCGCCGGTAGGTTCCAGATCGCGGCCTTCGTCGATCCCCGCCAGTTCGAATCCTTCGCCGAAGTTGAGAAAGGATACGTTGTGGCGCTCGAGGTGTCCCCAGATCGCGCCGGCCTCGATCTGCTCCTCGGGATGGACCGAAGACGCGGAGCCGGCGAACAGCAGCCGGCCGGGCGCGGCCCCCAGCCGGAAATCTTTCTTCTGGTCGCTGTAAGCGGCCATCATGGAGGTTTCGGTCCACGCGTTGGGATAGGCGCCCACGAGCCAATGGTGGCCGTCCACGCTGACGTCGGAATCGGCGTAAAAGTTGTCGCTGAAAGCCCACCGGAGGGCGATGGCGTGGTGATTGGGGGTGATGTCGGTATCCTTAATACTGAGCCGCTTGTGCTCGCCGTCGGCGAAGCCGTGCGTGCCGAAGCGGGCCAGTTCCGGCGCGCCCATCGCGGGACCGTTCGACACCCTGGCGATATCGCCGAAGACCTCGTCATAGGTGCGGTTTTCCTTCACGATCAAGACCACGTGGCGGATGGCCGCGGGAAGCGCGGGCGGCGGAATTGGCCGGGGGACGAAGCCGTTGGCTTCCAGGACGAAGCGGGTGTCGGCGGCAAGATCCGCGGGGCGCGGCAGGGAAAAAATGGCGACGGAGCCTTCGCGTATGCCGGCGCCTCCGCCAATACCGTATCCGCTGGCGTTCGGACCCACGCCGTGGCCCTTGGCAGTGGCCACAAAAACGGTGTCGCCGCGGATGGCTACGCGCGTGGGAAACCACGACGCGGGAAGATGACCGGTCACCCGTCCGGCGCGGGTATCGATCACCGCGATGGCGTTGATTCCCGCCTCCGCTACCAGCAGCCAGCCGGAGGCCTGGTGCCAGGCCATGCCGATGGGAAGCACGCCGCGCAGCGATTCGAGCCCGGGAATCCGGATGGGGATCTCGGATTCGACGCGGTTCGATCGCGCGTCGATCACGGTGATGGAATCGTTTTCGGCGTTGGAGACGAAGACGCGGTCGCCCACGGCCAGGATGCCGGACGGGCTGCTGCCGGAGTGGCTGGAACCGCCGAAGGGCAGCCCGGTGCGAACAAAGGCTTCCACTTTGGGCTGCGCGGGATCCGCCACGTCGATCACGCAGACCGAATTGGATTGGGGGGTATTGGGGCTCCCCAGACCCGGCACCTGGACCGGACCGCGGGCGGTCTGGCGTACAACCCCTTCGGCCGCCTCGGTGCTGGGAAAGCCGAAGGCCGGGAATGGCAGGCCGGTCTCCCGGGCGCGGGCGGGATCGGCTCCCGGGATGGACCGGTATTGAAACATTCCGAGATCGGTGACATAAAGCTTGCGGCGGTCGGGCGAGAGCGCCAGCGCGAAGGGCAGGCGGCCCGTGCGAACCGAGGCGATGATCTGGCGAGTGTGGGTGTCGATAATTGCCACACGGAAGTTCGCCTGATCGATTGCGTAGAGGATGCCGCGGACCGGGTCGAGTGCCAGATCGCCCGTATAGGAATCGGAGAAGCCCTCCTGGTTGAGGTCGATTGCGCGGCGGCGGTTTTGAGTGACCAGATCCACCACGCTGATGCGTCCGGAATTGCCTTCGGAGACGAAGACGGAGCGGTCGCTGGCCCAAGCCAATCCCATGAAGACGCCGCGCCAGTCGCGGTCCTCTTCCTCGCCGGAGGTGAAAGGCGAGACCGCGCCGATCTGGCGGTCGTCCCATCGGCCGGAGGGGTCCCGTTCCAGCACGGTGAGTGAGTTCCAGCCTGGACCCCCATTGGCAGTCACCACGGTGTGCGCGGACGGACTCACCAGGAGGCCGAATGCCCCGGAGCCCGCGACGTACTCATTGCCCAGGGGGGCAATGATGCGCCCGCCGGGAAGGATCGAGGGGCCGTGCCGCTTCAGAGCCTGGCGAATCCCGGCCGGGGCAACATACGTTTGAGCCCCGGCGAGCGTGCTCAGCGCCGCCAAACCCAAAGCCAGCCGCCGCACCAAAGACACGCTTTATAATAACGCGTGTGAGAATGCCAACAGCGCCCGGCCCCGGAGTGCGGTGGTGAACACTTCGGGCGCTGCTCCAGGTTTCACGGACAGCGTAAACTTTTTCCGCTTCGGTAAAGAATTCTACCCGGAAAAGGTGATGGAAGGGCTATATCAAATCCCTGACGGGCGTACCCTTTACTTCTGTGAGGTTTATCACTGCTCTCTAAGGTTTCAACCGGTTCGGGGATGGCGTATCAATTGGCACGTGACGTGCTAGACATCCGAACGAACGAGGACCGAATGTATCGCCTGCCGGCATTCATCGCGTTTGGTGTTTTGACCACTGGGTGGATTCTGTCTGGCGCCAGCCCGGTTCCTTCGGCAACCTTCTCCGATCAGGATCAACCTCAGAAGCAACAGTCCAAGCAGAAGCACTCGAAGGCCAAGGACAGCGGGAGTTCGCTAACCGGATGCGTGGACCAGCAGGACGGGCAATACGTGCTCGTCGATGCCACCACCATGAACCGGATGGCGAGTTTAGAGGCGGTGGGCCTCCCAACGGAAGGCTTCGCCAGACACATGGGGCACAAGGTGACCGTACGCGGAACTGCGATTTCCGGCGAGGGTGTGCCCGTTTTCAAAGTTCGCAGAATCGAGACCGTCAGCGATACGTGTGCGCCTCAGGCACCCACTAGGGAGAACAGACAGTCTTTGGAGGAGACAAATGGCATCCAGTCCGATCGCTTTAGCCCCGCAGAAACCGCTCGAAGACCCATTAGCTCATCTACCTTGCTCCAGCATCGTGGAGTACCGGAAGGGTCAGATGATCTACAACCAGGACCAGCCCTCGACCGCCATCTACCTGGTGATTGACGGCAAAGTGAAGGTGTCGCGTTTGGCCGACGACGGGCACCAGGTGGTGGTGGACATCTACCAACCCGACGAATTTTTCGGCGAGTCGGCGTTTCTCAACCTGCCGCACCGGTCGGAACAGGCCACGGCTCTCGAAAACACCAAGTTGATGACCTGGACGACCGCCGAGATCGAAGAAATCGTGATGAAGCGGCCGCGCCTCGCGGTGGCGCTGCTGCAAATTCTGGTCCAGCGCACGATTGATTTCACGCACCGGATCGAGAGCTTTTCGGTGGACAACATCGCCCGGCGGCTGGCGCGGTCCCTGATTCGCTTCTCGGAGCGGCTGGGCACGCCGGAGGAAGACGGCTCCATCCGCATGGTGCCGTTCACCCACGAACTGCTGTCGCAATACGTCGGCACCTCGCGCGAGATCGTGACGCACTACATGAACCAGTTCCGGCGCCAGGGATACCTCAGGTACTCGCGCAAGGGTATTATCCTCTACCGCGATGCGTTCCGCGACTGGCTCCGCCAGAACTGCTGACGACCCGGTTCGCCATATAACCATTTACAGTCTTGTGTGAGAGTGCCGTGTGCGGTAGTTTTGCACATACCAGCGTACCTTGCGCGTCAGGTACGGACTACCGGAGATCCGGTTTGGCTTGGCACTGCCGGCCAAACCGGATTACCGGTAGTTATTTCCGGCAGAGCGCGGTCAAAAAGCGCGAATCGGGACTGCGGTACTCCCGTAGGATCTCCAGACCGCCGTGGTCCCGCAGGAGCCAGCGGAAAACGTCCTCGGTGTACGTGTATTGAAAGTTCAGGCCGATCCGCTCGCCGCGCTCCAGGGAGATTTCCTGGCCGGCAACGATCGCCGAAAGATCGCGGTCCGCGCGGAAGTGGCGGGTGATCAGGTGCAGGCCCTCGTGGCGCTCGTCGCGCTTGTGGTTGAAGCGGATCTCGCCGTCCTCCGGCCCGATTCCCATGTTTCCGAGCAGCGCGCAGATGAATTTGCGGGCGGGCGTGTTGTCGCGCCGGCTCATGCTTAACGCCTGATCATACAATTCGCCGTCGACGATCAGGCGGTCCTCCGGTTTCATGCACTGCGCCACGTAACGGATCTCGGCCAGGGGATCGAACGAGCCCATGGTATTCCCCGACATGATGAACAGGCGCGGCGGTTCGGCGGCATCGGCGGCGTAAACCAGGTGCACCGGGCTGGAGATGTCCGCTTTGATGCCGGCGGCCTCGATGTCGTCGTCGTCGGCGCCGCTACAGGCCATCTCCAGCATCGGCTGGCTCGCGTCCACCGGATGATAGACGGCCTGGCAGCCGGCATCGCACAAGCCGCCCATGAGCACGCGGTCGCGCGCGCCGTCTCCGGCGCCGAAACTGATGACCGGCACGCGGCCGCGGTAGTGCACGGCCAGCGACGCGGCGTCGGCGGCGATCTGGCGCCAGGTTTCTCCAAGGCCGCCGTACAGGTCGGCATCGCGGCTCAGCGCGCACCACTCCGCCGCCGAGCGCGGGAACCAGAAGAAAAACTTCTCCGGCAGGTCGCGGGCCTCCATGGCCTCCGCGAATTCCTGGGCGATGTCCGCTTCAGTAAGAACCACTTCAACTCTCATTTAGAACCCCATCACCTGCATGCCTGAATCCACGAAGAGAACGTTCCCGGTGACCCCGCGCCCCAGTTCGCTGGCCAGGAACACGGCGGTATCGGCGACTTCCCCGGGTTCGGTGTTGCGGCGCAGCGGCGCGCGGTTCTGGATCGTGTCCAGGATGGTGGAAAAATCCTTGATGGCGCGCGCCGAGGCGGTCTTGATCGGCCCGGCGGAGATGGCATTCACGCGAATTTGCCGCTCGCCGAGATCACTGGCCAGATAGCGCATGGCGGCCTCCAGCGCCGCTTTGGCGACGCCCATGACATTGTAATTCGGCACAACGCGCGTGGCGCCGAGGTACGTCAGGGTGGTGAGCGATCCGCCCTCGGTCATGAGCGGGGCCGTGGCGCGGGCCACGGCCACCAGCGAATAGGCGCTCACGTTCTGCGCCAAAAGAAAACCTTCCCGCCCGGTATCGACGAACGGCCGCGCCAGGTCCTCGCGATTGGCGAACGCCAGGCTGTGCACCACGGCGTGGAGCGGGCGGCCGGCGTCGCTCAGGGAATCGGCCAGCGCCGTCAGGTCCTCGTCCTTGGTGACATCGCAGGGGAGCACGGTGCTCACGCAGAGGTCTTTGGCAAGTTCCTCGATGGCCTGTTTCTGCCGCTCGCCAAGATACGTCAGCGCCAGCGTGGCGCCCTCCCGCGAGAACGCCTGGGCGATGGCATAGGCCAGGCTCCAGCGGTTGGCGATTCCGAGAATAAGGGCAAATTTGCCCTCCAGCAAATGAGACATGAAATACCTAGTGTAATTCAGAAGTCAGGAGTCAGAAGACAGGAGTC
>JAJYLS010000260.1 GCA_021787555.1 Acidobacteriota bacterium
CAGGCATTCGACCTCCAATGTGACGTGTCCGCTCAGCAATTCGGGGATGTTCGCCATGCCCGAGATTTTACGGAATCCCGCGGCCGGCTTTCACGCGCAGCGCGAACGGCCCCGGCGCCGGGCGGCCGTTTGGCCGCAGCGCAGCGCGGTCCGCGGAAAGTTGCGGTCAAGCGGTGCGACGGAAGTGCCGCTGTCACTGCGTATTGAAGGTGGCCGATTTCCAGAACAAACCAGCACAGGCGTGCCAGATGCCGCAATATAATCGAAGGACGGAATGTAAAAGGATTGATTATGCGCATCTATCTGATATTGAGTAGTGGTCTCGTCGCCTTTCTCACCCTCCCGGCGACACTGGCGGCAGCACAGCCGGTGAGTTCCGTGCCTCCCGCTGGTTTCGCCAGCCTCTTCAACGGCAAGGACCTGAAGGGATGGCGCGGTCGTCCGGGCGGAGGGGGAGTGTTCAGCCCTTACGTCGAGGCGAAATTCACGCCGGAGGAGCGTGCTGCGAAACAGGCTGAGTGGAATAACGATCGAGACGTGCACTGGCGCGCCGACACCAGCAAGGGCGAGATAGTCTCGGACGGGAAAGGCGTTCACCTTGCGACCGAGAAAACGTACGGTGATTTCGAATTTCGCGTGGACTGGATGCTGACGCAGCCCTGCGGCGATTCCGGAGTCTACCTCCGCGACTACCCGCAGGTGCAGATATGGGACCCGGCGTGTCCGAGAGTGCAGCGTGCCGGGGCCGCCAAGGGGTCCGGCGGCCTGTGGAACGACAACGACTCGAATCCCGGAAAGTGGCCGCTCGTGAGAGCGGATAACCCCATCGGGCAGTGGAACCGCATGGCCATCAAAATGGCCGGCACGCGGGTATGGGTCACGCTGAACGGCAAGGACGTCGTCGTGGGCCAGGTGCTCGACAACTACTTCGATCGCACGCAGCCGGTGCTGCCGACTGGATCGATCGAGCTCCAGACGCACGGCTCCGAGGTGCGCTTCCGCAACATCTACATCCGCGAGATACCTGCGTCGGAGGCGAAGACGCTGCTCGATAGTGTGGGAGCACATTAAGCCATGGCCACTTTGCATGTCTCGCGGCGCACTTTTTGCGCCGGCTTCGGCGCGGCGGCCACTCTTGGGTGGGGCCGCTCGGGGCCTAATGACCAGATCGTGCTGGCGATGATCGGTGTCGGCTCGCAGGGCAGCAGCCGGCTGCGCGAGTTTCTGCGCATGGAGGACGTCCGTATCGGCGCCATATGTGACGTCGATCGCCGGCACGCCGAGCGAGCCGCCGAATTCGTCGCCGGCGCGCGCGGATCGAGGCCGCCGATCATCGCCGACTTCCGCCGCGTGCTCGCGATGAAGGAGATCGACGCGGTGGCGGTCGTGACGCCCGACCACTGGCACGCCATCCCGAGCGTCTCTGCCATGGCCGCCGGCAAGGACGTCTTCTGTGAAAAGCCGTTGAGTTACACCGTCCGGGAAGGCCGCGCGATGGCCGACTTCTCCGCGCGTCACAAACGCGTCACCCAGATGGGCAACCACATCCACAACACCGGTGGGAATTATCGGCGCGCGGTCGAGATCGTGCGCTCGGGAAAGCTCGGCAAGATCCATCGCGTGCACTTGTGGAAAACCGGACCGGAGAAGAATTTCACCACCGCCGAGCCCCCCACGGTCCCCGAAGGTTTCGACTACGACTTCTGGCAGGGTCCGGCGCCGCGGCGCCCGTACGAGCCGCTGCGATCTCACCGCACGTTTCGCTATTTCTGGGACTACTCGGGCGGCGTGTTCATCGACTTCTGGTGCCACATCTCGGACCTGGCGTTCTGGGCGCTGGACTTGAAAGCGGCGCAGTCGGTTGCGGCGTCGGGCGCGCGCTTCATCCTGACGGATCGGACGGAATGCCCGGACAACATGGAGGTCACGATGGAATTTCCGCAACTGTTCTACATGTTCAGCCTGCGGCCGACAGCGTTGCCCGGCTTCGAGCACATGGGGAACATCGGCTGCCTCTTCGAGGGGTCGGACGCATCGCTGGTGGCGAACTATACGACACATGAGGTCTGGTCGCACGGGAAGAAGGTGATGGACTTCGTGCCTCCGGACGAGACCATTCCCCCATCGCCGGGGCACCTGCGGGAATTTGTGGACGGGATCAAGTCGCGCAATCTGGAGACCACCTGCAATTTCCGCTACGGGCACCAGCTTTCAAAGCACGGGCTGTTGGCAAACATCGCACTGCGCACCGGCCGCAAACTGAAGTGGGATGACGCGCGGGAACGGTTCGTGGCGGATGCGGACGCGTCGCGGTATCTGCACCGGGAATACCGCAGACCGTGGAAACTGAAGGTGTAGGCTTTCACCCGACCCACGAGCCAGTTGAGCGCCACCGCCGGCGAGGGGCGCCGGAAGGCGACCGACAAGAATCGCCGGCGCGCCCCGACGTGAGCGGCGTTCGCGCCCACCTGAACCTGTGACACAGATTTCCGTACCCGCGCGCTCGGCTCTCCTGATGCCGCGCTGCTGCGAGACGCGCAACCCGTCTCCCTACGTCTTCTTGCGCGTCGATTCCTTCATCTCTAAGCCGGTATCGTAATCCAACTGGCGCGGTTCGTAGCCGTCAGCTTCCCGCTGGCGTGTCATGCCCAGGGTTCCGCCCCACCTCGGAACCATAGGCCGCCATGGGCGCCGCTCCCAGTAGTATCCCCGGAAGGGATCGCGCGTGCGGTTCGTCCAGTCGATGACGCGGTCGTGGAGTTCGTTGCGTATCCGGGCGTGCTCCGGCGAATCGATCAGGTTGTTCATCTCGCCGGGATCGGCCTCCAGGTCGTACAGCTCGTCCGTGACCATCACGTTGATGGCCAGCTTGTACCGGCCGTCGAATGCCGCCCGGATCGGCTGAATGCCACCGAAGCCGTCGTGGTCGATCTCGAAACGGTTGAACTCGCTGAACACGACTTCATTCGGCCGGATCTTGGGGTCTCGTATGGACGGCAGCATGCTTTTGCCTTCGAGCGGCTTTGGAATCTCCATCCCGAACGCGTCCATCACCGTCGGTACGACGTCGATGTGCGACACCAGATGCGGGCACACGGCCTTAGCCGGCGCGTACCCCGGCCAGCGCACCAGGAACGGGATGCGGGTGATCTCGTCGTACATGGCCGGCCCCTTCCCGGTGAGCCGATGGGAACCGAGCATGTCGCCATGGTCGGCAGTGTAGATCACCAGGGCGTCCGGAGCGTGGCGGTCGATGGCGTCCAGGACGCGGCCGATCTCGAAGTCGGCGAAACTCTGGCAACCGAAGAAGTCCCGGCTGACAATCGGCCGCGGATCGCGGAGCAGACGATCCCCGGCCCACACTCGCTGGTGCTCCGGCTTGTTGGCCAGCGTGTCGCGGCGGTTGGGGTTGTCCGGAAAGACGAAATCCTTGTACATCTCCGAATACGGCCGCGGGCAGAGGCACGGGCCGTGCGGCTCATCGAAAGAGACCACCAGGAAGAAATCTTCCTTACCGTGCGATTCCAGAAAACTGACGGCGCGGTTGGCGACCCGGTGTCCGTAGGTGAATTCCGCCTTCAGGCCGGGATCGCGGTTTGTTTGGGTTTTACGGCTGCGCAGGCGCTCATCGGGAGAGAGTTCCTCGAGGTAATTGCGCATCGCAAACCAGAAGCGTTTATCCCAGCCGGCAGGGCATCGGCCGGTATCGAAGTAATCGGCGCCGTCGAGGTGCCATTTGCCCATGTAGGCGGTGTGAATCCCATGGTCGCTGAGCCGCTGTCCGATGGTGTGTACGGTTTGTCCCAGCGGCATGCTGTTTCCCCATGCGCCGTTGGTGTGCGGGTAAGTGCCGGTGAAGAGCGCGCTGCGTGCCGACGTGCAAACCGGCTGACAAGTGTAGGCGCGTTCGAAGCGCACGCCGCCGGAGGCCAAGCGGTCCAGGTTGGGCGTCTGGAGGCCGGTGTTACGGGAGCAGTTGAGCATGTCCCAGCGCGTCGTATCGGTCATGATGAAGACCACGCGGCGCGGCGCGGCCGGCGCGGCGGTCAGACCGGAAGCGGCAGCGGCGGCCACGGAACCGGTCAGAAAATGCCTTCTGTTCATAAGAAGAAATACTTTAACACCGGGAGCTTGTGTTCGTGATTCGCCTTCGCGCGTTCGCGCGCAACGCGAGCGGCCCAGTGCTGGGCGGCGGTTGGGCCGCTGCCCCGCATGGCCGCATGCGGCTGCGGCACCCGGGCCACTGGCGAAATGGCAAGACGAGGAAGTTGGAACGGCAGGCCGCGATCGGAAAATCTGAAGAGTTTCGGGGACGCGGTGCTGCTGTGCCTGTGGGCGCGCCTTCAAAAGGCTCGATCCGGCCCGGTCTACGCGCTGGCTTCGCGGTTGGCCCGATCACGTAATGCGCGCATGTAAGCGATGCTGTACGCCAACGCCGCCCGGTTGTACTCGCCACCGCCACCCACCGGCCCCATGTGCGGCACGTGGTCCGGAATCACGATGCCGTCGAAATTCACCTCGCGCAGCGCCTTCATAATCTTGTACATGTCGTAATAGCCGTTGTCCATAAAGGTCTCGATGAAATGCGGCAGCGGCGCGCTGACGTTGCGGAAGTGGATTTTGAAAATCCGCTTGCCGAAATAGTGGATCATCTCCGCGGGGTCTTTACCAGTGAGTTGCTTGCCGCCCTCCAGCCACGTCCCGCAGCACAGGCAGAGCCCGACGTTGGGGCTGTTGGCAATCTCCATCGCCCGCTTATAGCCCTCAAAATTCCCGAAGATACAGCGGGGCACGCCCGCCAACATGGGGGCCGGCGGGTCGTCGGGATGGATTCCGATCCGCACACCGGCGGCTTCGGCCACCGGAACCACCTGCCTGATGAAGTATGTGTAATTCTCCCAAATCTCTTCCTTGCTGAAGACGCGCCCGTGCGATAGCGGCTCACGGTAGGTCTTACCGGCCCAAACGCCTCGCTTCTCGGGACTGTTCATGTCGAACTCGCGGGTGTCACAGCCTCTCGTCTTGGCCCGCCCGCTCGACCAGATGCCGTTGCCCATATGGGCGTAAGTCGTGTAATAGACGCCGGCTTGGCCCAAATACCGGAGATAGTTCTTGTACTCCTCGATCTTCCGGTCGCGGCCCGGCAGGTTCAGGGTCACCTCGGGCATATTGTGCAGACTGCCGCTGGGGCCCGCACCGCTGCCGACGTTGTACACCTTGAGGCCCGCCGATTCGTATCGCTCGCGCATCCGCGTGAAGCTCTCACGGTTGGCATTTTCGGGGGTTGCCGGCAGGCTCACGTACTCCACACCAATTTGGGTCAGAAACAGCAGGTCGTCGTCGGTGGGATCCGCGCGGTAGGAAGTCGCGATCTTAATCCCGGGCGGATTGGCGTGCACTGTGGCGTGGGCGCGCCGCGTCGTGGCATGCAGGACCGCCGCGCCCAGCGCCAGTTTACCGAGTTCCCTTCGGCTGGCGTTCAAGTGACTCATAGACCCTCCTGTTCAGACGGTGGTTCGTCCACGATTGTAATCCAGCCGTCCAGTTGCTGGCGCTGAGAATTGGCTCTTGCATTCGCTCCAGAATGAAATAAGATCTATGGGGAGGCTTGGACCGAACGTGAAGGCCCTGTCTGTTCTCTTATTTTCGCTGTTTCTAGCGGGCTGCTCGCGAGTGCCCACGCCAGCCGCAGGAACACACGGCGTGGGAACTATCCTTCGCCTCGACCCCGCGCTCGACGCCCTGGTGCCGCGGGGCGCGCAAATCGAAAAAGTCGCCGGTGGATTTCAATTTACCGAGGGGCCGCTCTGGCGCCCCGATGGCCGCTTGTGGTTCAGCGATGTCGTGGGGAACGTGGTTCGCTCGGTCACTCCCTCCGGCCAGGTCGAGGTCTTAATCCGCAACTCCGGCGGCACGGCACCCGGCGCACCGGCGGGCTCGTTTATCGGGTCCAACGGCATGATCGCCGGTCCGGATGGAACGGTGCTTCTTTGCCGGCACACCGATCGCGACATCGTGCGCGTGGACAAAGATCTGCATGTGACGCCCTACCTGGAAAAATTCGAGGGCAAGCGCTTTAACAGCCCCAACGACCTGGTGTTTCGATCGGATGGCGCGCTCTACTTTACCGATCCGCCCTACGGCTTGCTCAAACAGGACGACGATCCGGCCAAAGAACTGAAGTCCAACGGCGTGTTCCGTTATGGGGGCGGCAAGCTGCAGTCGGTCATCCAGGATCTGTCCCGGCCCAACGGTATCGCCTTTTCGCCCGATCAGAACGTGCTCTACATCGCCAACTCGGACGAGAAGCACAAGGTCTGGATGCGATACGACGTCGCAGCGGACGGCAGCGTATCCAACGGCCGCATTTTCGCGGATGTCACCGCGGAAAAGGAAGATGGGCTCCCCGATGGGATGAAGGTCGATTCTCTGGGCAATGTCTACGGCAGCGGCCCCGGAGGAATCTGGGTGTTCTCGCCGGAAGGCAAGCACCTCGGCACCATCAAGCCGCCCGAGACGCCGGCCAACTGCAATTGGGGGGACGACGGCAAGACGCTCTACATTACCGCCCGCACCGGCGTCTATCGAATCCGGCTGGCGGTGGCGGGCGAAAAGGCACTGTATCGGTAGCACCAGAGAGGCGCGATGAAACGGCGATCGTATTTGAAAACTATGCTGGCTGCCGGCGCTGCGGGAACCGCGGGCCTGGCCCAGCGGACGCAGCATCCGATCGTTCTGGATGTGGACCTTTCGGTCGATCCGGCCAGGGAGCAGGAGATGCTGAACCACTTCCACAATTCGTTTAAGCCTGCGGCCATGAAATTCCCTGGATACATCGATGTAAAAATCTGCAAGCTGCGATCGGCGCTCCAGGGTGCCGCTCCCGCGGGCGTCAACTACCGCTTTCAGCTCACGTATGAGAGCGAGGACCTGCGGCGGAAGTGGGTGGCGTCGGACACCCACCGGAAGGTCTGGCCGCTGATCGAGAATACGCTGAAGTCCAAGGACTACACGGTCCTGCTTTTCGACTCCATGTAGCGAGGCGCCGATGGTTTCACGAAGATCCTTCTTTCTCATGGCCGCCGCTGCCGCGGCCGCCCAACCCGGCCGCAAGCGCATCCTGGCGCTGATCGGAGACCGCTATCACAATGCCGACTACATTCGCGTGGGGCTTGATCGCATCCTGGACGGGCTCAACGCGGCGGTGGATTACACCATCAACTACGATCAACTCTCCCGCAAGCGGCTCGCCGATTATCAGATTTTTCTTTGCCTCCGCGATGGCATGATCTGGCCGGACGGATACCTTGGGCCCGACGCATACCCTTATCAGCAGGATTTGCAGAATCGCGGTGATTTTCCGGAAACGAAGCCGCAGAGCTGGATCCAGGAAGAGCAAGCGCTGGCGCTCAAAGAGTTCGTGGAGAGCGGGAATGGGTTCTACGCACTGCATAACAGCAGCCACATTTCCCTTTCCTCCAAGACCTGGCGCGAACTTATGGGAGGAGCTTACATCGGGCACCCGCCGCTGCGGCCGTTTAGAGTGCGCGTGGTGAACACCACGCATCCCATCACCCACGGAATCCGCGATTTCATGGTCAATGACGAGCAGCACTACGTCACTTATGACAAGGAGCGGAAAGATATCCTTCTGGAGGCCGAGAATATCGATGGCCTGACGTTCCGGGACCTCGGGACGAAATCCATTGCCGGCTGGGCATACGATTACGGCCGGGGCCGTGTGGTATTCACGGCGCCGGGCCACACCATCTACGCCCTGTGGAATCCCGAATACGTCAAGCTCCAGAAGCGGGCGGTGCGGTGGTTGCTGAAGGAAATCTGATCTTCCATTATCGGAGGACGGGCCACCAAGCGTCCCCGGGTGCCTGGGAAGCCTTGACACATGCGGTGGGAAACGGGACCAGCGCCGGACGGCACGGCGCGGGGCCGGCGGCCCGGGCCAGCCGCTCGCGATTTGGGATATCGCCCTCTACCGCGGATTTCACTGCGCGTCGTACGCCAAGGCGAGATGGGCGGCGATCCTGTTGGCGAAATCACCAGCGCAGCTTCAGGTGAGCTTCGAGCTTTTCGTTCGATTGCGCCATTTCGTCCCACGTGACCACGCGCTCACCGTAAGCCGCCATGCGCCCCAGAATCGCCGTTTGCGTGCTCTCCACTGCCACCTCGGCGTTGTTCAGCAGTTTTCCTGTGCGCAGGCTTTCGATAAACGCCTTCACGTTTGCGATCGCGCCCTGGGTGAACGTCGGATCCTTCTCCGCTCCTGTCCAGGCGTTCTCGCCCGTAATCCGAACTAGGCCGCCGTAATGCGAATCCACCGCACCCCTCACCCCAAAACAGCGTATACACAGGTCGGAGAAGCTTCCGGTCAACTGGTTGGAGCTGAAATCGACGTGCGCCCCGCCCGGATACCAGTAGGTCACCAGGAAATGGTCCCACGCGTCGCCGTAATCGTGTGCCGTGCCCT
>JAJYLS010000007.1:0-3048 GCA_021787555.1 Acidobacteriota bacterium
GGGGATGCTCGCTGTCGAGCGGCTCGGCGGGGCAATTCTCGCCGGCCGATTCGTCGAGCTCGTGCCACCAGTGGTCGCGGCCCTCGCGCATCTCGATTGTGCCGCCGGTGCGGCGGTAGACGATCACATCGCGGACGCTGGGGCAATCGGCCAGCGCCTCGTCGACGGCATCCTTCAGCCGGACCTCTTTGCCGCGGCGCCACGCGCCATCGGCGGTGATGACGATTTGCGCTTCGAGGTCCTGAATGCGCGCCTTGAGCGCTTCGGCCGAAAAGCCGCCGAACACCACGCTGTGGATGATGCCGAGGCGCGCGCAGGCCAGCAGCGCGACCGGAAGCTCGGGCACCATCCCCATGTAGATGATGGCGCGGTCGCCGTCCTTGAGGCCGCGGGCCTTGAGCACGTTGGCGAAGCGGCAGACCAGGCGGTGCAACTCCTGGTAGGAGATCTGGCGTTGGTCGCCGGGCTCACCTTCCCAGAGGATGGCGATTTTGTTCTTGCGGTGCGTGGCGAGGTGCCGGTCCAGGCAATTGTAAGAGACGTTGGTCTTGCCGCCGACGAACCACTTGGCGAAGGGCGGGTGCCATTCGAAGACGTGCGACCATTTCTCGAACCAGAAGAGCTCTTTTTCGGCGAGCTCTCTCCAGAAGTCCTCTGGTTTTTCCGCGGCCCGCTTGTAGAGCTCGCGGTACCCCTCCATGCTCCTCACGTGTGCGCGCGCGGCGAATTCCTCACTGGGAGGGTAGACGCCGTGGACCAGATCAGCATTCAAAGTTGCCATAGGCAAAATGTTATCAGACCGGGATTGGGAGAACGCGATCTGCTACCTCAAGGGCGCTACTCAAAATCCCACCACCGCCCGCCCCTGCACCTCGCCGCGCGACATGCGGTCGAGGATCGCCGGCGTCTCCTCCAATTCATGGGTGTGGACGTGCGGCAGGAGGATGCCGCCACGTGCGAGGGCGAACACTTCCTCGAGATCCTGGTGCGTGCCGAGATAACTGCCGCGCACGGTCACGCCCTTGAGGACGGTGTCGATCAGCGGAAGCTCGTATTGGGTCGTCCAGATGCCCACGAGCACCAGCGTACCGGTGCGGCTGAGCGCGCGGAAGGCTTGCTGGATGGCGCCGGAGGAGGGTGTAAGCACAATGGCGGCATCCACGCCGCCGAATTCCTTCTGGATCGCGCGGCCGGCGTTTTCGGCGGGCGCGGTGAATTCGGCTCCGGCGTCGCGGGCGGCTTCCAGCTTCTCTTGCGACAGGTCCACCACGGCGGCGCGCAACCCGCGCTGGAGGGCCAGTTGCAGCGCCAGGTGGCCCAGGCCTCCGAAGCCGAAGATCGCGGCTTTCCGGCCGCGTTCGAGCCCCGCCTCGCGTAGCGCGCCTTGCGCGGTCCAGCCGGCGCAGCACAGCGGCGCAAGCGTCGCCGCGGGCAGGTCGCCGGGCACGCGCACCAGCGCGGCGGCGGGCACCACGGCATAACGCGCCAGCGCGCCATGGCGCGAGAAGCCGAAATTGGTCTGCTTCGGGCAGAAGCGCTCGCGGCCGGAGCGGCACAGATCGCACACGCCGCAGGTGGTGGCGAGGAAAGTCATGCCCACGCGATCGCCGGGCTTCCACGCGGTCACGTCCGGCCCGGTGGTTTCCACCGTGGCGATCCCTTCATGGCCCAGAACCAGCGGCGCGAGCGGCAGTCTCTCCAGCCCCGCGACGAACAGGTCGGAGTGGCAGATGCCGCAGGCTTCCATGCGGACCAGCACCTCGCCACGCCCGGGATCGGCAAGGCTCATGGATTCGACCGCGACAGCGCCGCGGGCGTGCGGCAGGATTACGGCTGGCGTGTCTGGCATGGCAATGGCCTACAAAAAAGGGTTCAGGCGCTTCTCGCGCTCGATGGTGGTGTTCTCTCCGTGGCCCGGAATCACCAGGGTGTCTCCGGGCAGCGGCAGCAGCTTCGCGTGGATGGAGCGGAGGATCTGCTTCCCATCGCCGCCGGGAAGATCGGTGCGCCCGATGCTGTCGCGGAACAGCGTGTCGCCGGCCACCAGTTTTCCTTCCGCCGGAATCCACAGGCTGATGCTGCCGGGCGTGTGGCCGGGGGTTTCGAGCACGTGAAACTCGGCGGCGCCGAGCACCAGGCGGTCGCCCTCTTTCGCCGGAGCGTCGATTTCCACCTGCTCCGGCTCCTGCATACCCAGCCACGCCGCCTGCGCCGGCAGCATTTTTTGCAGAGCGGCGTCGTTGGCATTCATGTAGACCGATGCGCCAGTGGCCTGCTTGAGCTGTTGCGCGCCGCCGATGTGGTCGATGTGCGCATGGGTGATCACGATGGCCTTCACAGCGAGGCCATGCCGGCGCAGGATTTGGAGAACATCGCCGATATCGTCGCCGGGATCCACGACGATGGCTTCGCGGTTCTGCTCGTCGCCGAAAATCGAGCAATTGCACTGGAGCAGGCCGACCGGAAGAATCTCGTGGATCATAAGCGAATTGTATACTAGCAGCTTATGGCCGAAGCGCTTTACGTGATCATGCGGTGGCTGCACATCGCCTCCGCGGTGACGTTGGTGGGAGGACTGATTTTCGGCCGGTTGGTGATGGCGCCTTCGGTCGCCGCGCTGGCGCCCGAGGCGGGCGAGAAAGTCTGGCAGCGCGCGGCGGGGGCGTTCCGCCCGATGGTGGTGGCGGCCATCTGCGCGCTGGTGGTGTCCGGAATCTATAACATCCTCAGCAACCCCGGCCACTCCCCCAGGTACCACATGCTGCTGGGAATCAAGCTGCTGCTGGCGCTGCACGTGTTCGCCGTCTCGATCCTGATTACCAGGCCGGTGAACCCCCGGCGCGTCCGCATGATGACCGGCGGGGTGATTTCCGGGCTGGTGATCATTGCCATCGCGGCCTGGCTGCGGCGCATCTTCTGAGCTGGTCGCCCGGCAGTGCGAAACCTGCCGGAGGCGCCGCCGCACCGGTGGGCGCAACTTGCATGTAGCAGTCCGGTGGCGTACAGTAAAATCCCAGTATCTCAAAGGAGGCTTTGTATGGCATTCTG
>JAJYLS010000007.1:3058-39656 GCA_021787555.1 Acidobacteriota bacterium
ATTGCGGCGCAACGGTAAACGGGGGATTCTGCACTCAATGCGGAGCGGCGGTGAGCGGAGCGGCGGCGGGTGGGCCGGCCAATCCGCCTTCCCCGGTGCCGGCAGGCTCGAGCGGAGCCGCCGGTATGCAACCGCCAGTACCGGTGGCAATGCCTGCTGCCGCTGCGCGCAGGACGAGTCCGCTGGTTTGGGTGTTGGCGATTGTCCTGGGGCTCTTCATTCTCGGCGGAGTGGCCACGGTCGGATTGGGCTGGTTCGCCTGGCATAAGGTGAAGCAGGCGGGCCTCGATCCGGAGTTAATGCAGAAGAACCCGGGTTTGGCCATAACGAAGATGATTGCCGCTATGAATCCGGATGTGGAGGTGCTGCACACGGACGATGGCGCCGGCACGATCACGGTTCGGGACAAGAAGACCGGCAAGGTTTCGACGGTGACGTTCGACCAGGCCAGGAACGGCAAGTTCTCGTTCACCGCGACGGATGAGAGCGGCAAGCGCGCCACAGTGGAATTCGGCGCGGACGCTAACAGGCTGCCCTCCTGGGTGCCGGCTTATCCCGGCTCGAAAGTGGAAGGCACCTTTGCCATGCGCGGCAACGGCGCGGAGGGCTCGGGCGGAAGCTTCACCTTCACCACGAGCGATGCGCCCGCGCAGGTCATGTCCTTCTACCAGGACAAAGCCAAGGACTTGGGCATGAAGGTCAACCTGACCACCACCACTCCCCAGGGCGGCATGGTGGTGCTGGCCGACCAAGCCGGGAAGCAGAGCTTGAACGTGATCGTGAGCAGCGATTCGGGAAAGACTTCGGTAAACGTGACCTACGGGATGAAGTAGGCTATCCGTGCCCCAGGCGCATCGCCCAGCCGATGCTGAACAGGGCGATCAGGAAGCACACGAAGGTATAGACGCCGTAGAGCAGGCGGTCGCGGTCGGTTCGCTTGGTCACCACGCCCAGCACGATTGAGGTGATCAACGCGAACAGCAAAGCCGTCTCGAAGTGCGAGAGGTTCATCTTGGGCATCAGTCTTTCCTCCCGATGGCGATCTCGTACGCGTCCACCATCGCCAGGATGTTGAGCAGTCCGGCGGTGACCAGGAACTTGGTGCCGTAATCGTGCACCGCGCCCGGCATGTCCGGCGTGTTGTATCCGAACCAGGCGCTCAGCAGATAGAGGAGGCCGGAGCAGACGTCGCCGACGAATCCGCCAGTATTGATCAGGGTGGTCAGCAGGTCGCCGGATTCCGGATGAAACATGGCGCCGCGCATCATCAGGCCAAAGATAAACATCACTGTGACCGAAGCCAGGAGCAACATGCCGCGTCCGGTGCGTTTGAGCAGGAAGTGGCCGCCGCCGGGAATCAGCCATCCGAGCGCGACGGCGGAAAGCCACTGTCCCACCGGAGGCCCGGGTTGCTGGCGCGGGTCTGTTTGCTTGGCCATTGATTTGAGGGTAGCATAGGAGGCCCGGCGGCCGCCCCGCCTCAGACCTTCAGGAACAGCTTGCGCCGGTACATCCAGAAGAGCATCAGCCAGTAAACTGCCAGCACGGCGGCGCCGCGCAGGAGCGGCTCGAGGCCGGTGCCGAGGAACGCGAAAAAGTGCGGGCCGAGATGGATGCGGAAGGAGCTGATGATGAAGCTCTGGAACAGGTGCGCCATCAGGTACGCTGCGATCGAGTTCATCCCCACCACCACCAGCGGATACGCCCATTTGCGCCAGCCCTTCACCTCCGTCAGCCAGCAGAAGCCCGCCAGGAAGAAGAAGCAGATGCCGCCGCTGAAGAGCGTCCAACTCGGCGTCCAGATGCGCTTCACGATGGGGCAGATGCCGGCGAAGTGCAGCAGCAGGCCCGCGGCGACGCCGATCGCGCCGGCGGCCAGCAGGCGCCGCATGGGAATGCGCGGGGCGGCGGCGCGCAGCCAGCGCCCGGCGGCCAGGCCCAGGATCATGGTGCCGAGCGTGGGAATGAAGCTCAGCGTGAGATAGCCGCCGGAGTTGTCCACGAACGGCTGGGTGCGCGGGAACAGGTTCAGGAACCACTGGTCGAAGGCGTTGCCGAAGTTGGCGTTCTTGTTCCAGTGGGCCATAAAGCCGGAGAAGTGGTGCGTCCAATCGGCCGGTACACCCACGGCCAGGTAATTGAAGCCGGGGCCGGCCACGGGATAGAGCGCCCACGCCAGCCAGTAGCCGGTGAGGATCGCGGCCAGAGCCACCCATTGCCAGCGCGGCGGGCGGAAGCCCAGCAGGAAAAGGAAGGGATAGCCGAGCCCGATCTGGGTGAGCGTGTCCTCGAAGGTGAAATAGGTCTGCGAGCTGTGCAGCGAGCGCAGAAAGATGCCCAGCAGGACGAGCACCAGCGCGCGCCACAGCGCGTGGCCGAACATTCTGCCCAAGGTGCCGCCTTTGGCGATGCGGCTGGCGATGGAATACGGCAGCGCCACGCCGACGAGAAACGAGAAGCCCGGCTGGATGGTGTCGTGCAGCGAGCAGCCGGACCATTCCACGTGCGTCTGGTTGTACGCCAGGAAACTCCAGAAGGGGTTTCCCGGAAAGGCGTGAAAAACGCGTGCGAGTTGGAGCACTTCGGCCATCATGAGCAGCATCACGAGGCCGCGGTAGGCATCCACCGCGATATTGCGCGCGCCGAGCTGCGGAATCCGCACCGATTCCGCAGCGGCGGCCTGGGTGGGGTGAACAGCCGCTTGCATGGGGTTCAGTATACCGCGCGGGCGGAGGTCAAGCACGCCCGCCCAGCGCGCCCAGGAAGCCTTCGAGTGCTTTTGCCAACCGCGAGCCGGTGACGGATTCCGGCAGCGGAATGCTCAACACCGGCCGGCTGGTGCGCGGGTCCCGCGATACCATCCCGGAGATGGTCCGCTGGAGGGATTCCGCGGAACCGCCCGCCCGCGCCCCGCCGGCGAACGCTTCGAGGAATTTCATGCCCGCTTCGAGGAGCCCCGCGGCGGCGCCTTCGATATTCCGAGCCGGGGCCTCGGCGGGCTTCGGGGCGGGCTGCGCGGGGCCGGCGGCCGGGCGCGGGGGAGCCGGCTGCGCCACCATTTCCTTCACCGCCTGGAGCACGCTCTTGCGCCCGAGCGCGGCGAAGCTGACCTCCGCCGCCGGGGAATCGAACACGCCCGCGAAGAGCGACTTCTTCAGCCGCAGCGTCTCCCAAACGCGCTCTTCGATGCTGCCCGTCGTAAGCAAATGGATCACGTGGACCGGATGCGGCTGCCCCAGCCGGTGTACCCGTCCGATGCGCTGCTCCAGCCGCGCCGGATTCCACGGCGGCTCGAAATTGATCACCGCGGAAGCCGCCTGGAGGTTCAGGCCCACGCCGCCGGCGTCGGTGGAGAGGAACACTTTGCAGCGCGGATCGCGGCGGAACCTGTCCATCAGCTCGCCGCGCTTGCGCGCGGGGACGCCGCCGTGCAAAGACACGAAGCCGATTCCCAGGCGCGCCAGCTCCTCGCCGGCCAGGTGCGTCATGCGCTCGTACTCACTGAAGACCACCACCTTGCGATCTTCTTCGAGGGCCAGCTCGCGGACGATCTCGCGGAATTCCGCCAGCTTGGGCGAGTGATTGGTTTCCTTGTCGTAGAGAAAGGTGGAGTCGCACAGCATGCGCATGTTTTGCAGGCAGCAGGTGATGCGCCGCAGGTCGATCTCGGAGAGCCAGCCCTGCTTCTGCCACTTGTACACCAGCTTCGCGAGGATGTCGTGCTGCTCCCAGTACGGCTCGGCCTGCTCGTCGGTCAGAGGGACGCGCAGGATCTGGTCGGTGCGCTTCGGCAGTTCCTTGAGCACTTCCTGGCGCGTGCGCCGCAGCAGGATGGGCGCAAGCTGGTCGTGGATGCGGTCCAGGCCGCGGTAGCCGAGGAGCCGGCCTTTCTCGTCTTCCATGCGGTGCTCGGCGAGGAAGCGGAAGGCCGGGCCGAGGCGCCGCCCGTCGATGAACTCGACCACCGAGAAAAGCTCCTCCAGCTTGTTTTCCAGCGGCGTTCCGGTGAGCACGAAGGCGTAGCGGCTCTTCAGTTGCTTGACGCTTTTGGCCGTGGCGGTGGCCCAGTTGCGGATGCGCTGCGCTTCATCCAGGACGATCAGGTCCGGCTTCAACTCGCGGATGTGGTCGAGGTCCTTGAGCACCAGCTCATAGCTGGTCAAATTGAAAAAGGCGGGCGCGGCGTAGAGCTGGCGCCGGCGGGGCAGCGGCCCGTCGATCACCTGGGCCGGAAGCGCCGTGAATTTTTCGATTTCCGTTTTCCACTGGTATTTGACGGAAGCCGGAGCGACCACCAGCACGCGCTCGATGCCCTTGTTCCGCCGCAGAAGTTCCGCGGCGGCCAGCGCCTGGACGGTCTTGCCCAGGCCCATATCGTCCGCCAGGACCACGCGTCCGCGGCAAGCGGCGAAAATAGCGCCGCGCGCCTGGTACGGCAGCAGCCTGGTCTTGAGGAGGCCATCGAGCGGATCCTGGCCGCGGGCGAGCTTCGCCGCAAGCTCGCGCTCCATCTTCAGTCCGTCGTTCAACTCGGTTTCGCGATTGACGTGATCGAGCACGTCGCTGTAGATCACGGCCTGCTCGTCGGCTTTTCGCAAATCTTCCAGAAGCTCTGCGAAGCGCTGCAAATGCGCGGGGTGGAGAAAGCCCGACGGATCGAAGTATTTTTGCGCCAGGGCGCGCAGGCCGGACGAAGGCGCGTCCGGGAGGCGCAGCCGGATTTGGATCGTGTCGCCGTAGTGCAGCGAGATGGAAGCGCGGCGGCGGGCATAGTTCTTGCTGCGGAGCGCCCTCCCGTGCCGCTGCCGCAGGTTGGCCAGCAGGGCTTCGATATGCTTGCAGGTCCCCAGGGTGTTGACCGCGAAATCGGGACAGGAGCAATAGTTTTCAAAAACGCCGGGGCCGCGCATGGCGACGCGGTAGATCTTCCCGCTGGCGGATTGGATGCGGTAGTCTCCGAAGGCGCCGTCCTCCGGCCGCTCGATCACTTTGGCGATGGCCGCGGGCGCTCTTTCCCGGCGCTCGGCAATCTGTTGCTCGATGAGCATGAGAAAACCCTCCCGCAGATGTTGATAATGAGCCAGCATAACAGGAAGGCGGCAGCTTAAAATAAGGAACGCATGTCCATTTCCCAGGCCGATCTTAAATTACTGGCGCAGTACGACACGCCGACCATCTCCAACGTCATCGAGTTGTTCGAGGTGCGCCCGCGCAGCGCGGGCTTCATGGATCCGCGCATCCGCGCCTGCTTTCCCGAGATGCCGTCCATCGTGGGGTTCGCTTCCACCGCGACCATGCGCACGGCCTGTCCGCGCCCGGAAGGCGCGGGCTACAACGTGCTCGACGAGCAGGTGGCGCGCTTCGCCGAACTGCCCGGTCCGGCCATCGTGGTGTTCCAGGACCTCGACGACCCGCCGGTGGCCGCCACCTTCGGCGAGGTGATGTGCTCGAGCTACCGGTGCTTCGGCGCGCTGGGAATTATCACCAACGGTCCGGCGCGCGACCTCGACCAGGTGCGGCGGCTGGGCTTCGCCGCCTTCAGCAACGGCGTGGTGGCGTCGCACAGCTACTCGCATATCGCTTCGCTCCACCAGCCGGTGCGGGTGGGCGGACTGGAGGTGCAGGCGGGCGATCTGCTGCACGCCGACGCCAACGGCATCTGCAATATTCCCACGGCGATTGCTTCCGAGGCGGCGCACGCCGCGGCGGAATTCGTTGCCGCCGAGGCGGTGGTGATCGATTTCGCGCGCACCGGGAACCGCGACCTGAAAGCGTATTCCGAGGCGCGGAAAGAAACCATGCGGCTCATCGCGGAGCTGGGCAAGCGCGTGGGTGGCCACGAAGGCCGCAGCAAGCGGTTGGAAGAGTAATAGCTTCCGCTCCCGCAACTCCCCTCCCCAAACCGGGTTAGGAAGCATATTAAGATGGCTGGTTCCGAATAGCGGGTTCGTCGTGTGCCTTCATCGATCTGTCATTCTCACGGCTGTAGTGCTTTGCCTGGCAACCGCGGATGCATTTCCGGCGGTCGTCGTCTCGGTGAGCCCGACTACCGCTACGCTCATCCACGGGCAATCGCAGCAGTTCACGGCGACGGTATCGGGGACAAAGAGCCCCGTAATCTGGTCGATCGACCCGACCATTGGGACTATCTCGGCGAGTGGCTTGTACACCGCGCCCTCCTCGATATTCAGCGGCACGCCGTCGACAATCACCGTCACGGCTACCACAGCGGACGGCTCGGGCCACGACACCGCAACGGTCACACTGCAACCCACTGTTGCGGTCAAAATAACGCCGACGGCCGCCACACTAACCGCGAATCAAGCCCAGCAGTTCGACGCAACAGTAACCGGAACGCAGAACCAGGCGGTCAACTGGAATATCAATCCGCAGATCGGCACAATCGACAACACGGGGCTCTATACCGCTCCCGCCTCGATTACGGCGAAGACGAGCGTGCAGGTGGTCGCGGAAAGTGTGGCGGATCCGACCGAGAGCGCAACCGCCACCATTACGCTGAATGTAAGCGGCGCTATTTCCGTCACCGTCTCCCCGCCCACCGCCTCCCTCAGCAATGGACAGCAGCAGCAGTTCAAGGCTGCGGTCGCGAACGCAACCAATACCGCCGTCACCTGGAGCATCAACCCGCAGGTCGGCACCATGGATCCCAATGCCGGCCTCTACAGCGCGCCGGCGCTCATCAGCGGCACCCAAACCATCACCGTGACCGCCACCAGCCAGCAGGACCCCAGCAAAACCGGCACAGCTAAGATCACGCTGGCCACCGTGACGGATGTGGGCACCGGCGCACCTACGCCGGCCATGCAAGAATCGTTCTTCCAGGCCTTCTCCCGCAACGGCTTCAACGGGCTGGTGTCGCTGCCGCCGGTGGGCAACGTCAAACGGCTGGGCACCACCGGCTATGTCCAGGAGTTTTATTCGCTGGCCAACTCCAGCCAGAAGTACGCGCTGGCCACCGTCAGCGCCACCGTGACCGATCCCAGCATCCAGGTGGTGCAGATCTATTCTCTGCTCTACGCGTATTACACCTCCGTGGGGGCGGGTACCGCGGGGCTGCCGCTCATGGATACCCAGGTGTGTCCACAGTTCACAACCGCCGGTGCCGCCAATACCTGCCAATACGATTTCTTCGACAAGAACTACGCCCTGTTCGCTTACGCGAATCCCCTGGCGACTGGCTCCAATTTCAGCATCTCCGGTGCGTTCTACACGGAGTGGACCAACCTGGGCGCAATGTCTGGCGGTCCGGGGCAGCCCATCGACACGACCAGCACCATCACCGCTTCAACCGCCACGACCGCAACCACCCAGCCGTACGCCTACGGCGTAATCTACACCCTTACTTCCGGCGCGAACAAGAACAAGACCGTCGGCGTGATCGAGCCGTTGTACGATCTTTACACGAGTCAGGGCGGGCCGTTGGGATCGCTCGGGCTGCCCACCGGCGATGCGGTCACGCTGGCCTCCGGCATGGTCCAGCAGCAGTTCGAGGGCGGCAAGCTGGAATACACTTCCGGCGGCGGGCCGGTGGTGGTTTCACCGGTGGATTCCATCGCGTGGTCGGGCGCATCGCCGGGCGCCACCATCAAACTGAATCTCGGCCAGACTCTCACCGTAACCGCCACGCCTTATTCCGCGCAGGGCGCCGCGCTGACCGATCGCGTGGTTTCGTGGAGCTCGACCAATAGCAGCGTGATCTCGATCCAGAGCAGCGGGCAATCGGCGGTGCTGACCGCCGTGGGTGGCGGCGGCGCCAGCGTGACGGCGTCGAGCGGCGGCGTTTCCAGCGCCAAGCTGAGCTTCGTGGTGATCGCCCCGTGCTGCGCGGTGGGCGATGGCGCGCCGGTTTCGGTCCAGCAGGCCTTCCGCAGCGCGCTCACCCGCGACCAGATTGTCCCGCAAGTCCCCGTGGCGACGCCGGCCGAGCGCGTGGGCGAGGGCTACGTGCAGATGGTGCAATCGAGCGGCCCCAATCCGGTGGTCTACATGCTCGCGGAATCCGACTCGCTGGGCACGGCCTTTGTGTTGTCGGGTGCAATTCTGGCGCAATACCAAAGCCTGGGCGGGCCGGCGGGAACCTTGGGCTATCCCACCAGCGATGCCACCCCCGGCGGGACGCAGCTTTTCCAGAACAACGCGGCCCTGGCCGGCAGCCCCGTGCGCCTGGTCGGCGGCCCCATTCTCACCAAATGGGCGCTCCTGAAATACGAGACCGGCATTGCCGGCGCGCCCATCTCGGATGCTTCGGAATTTTCCACCTTCGGAGCCAATTCCGGTCTGGACCAGAGTTTCGTCAACGGCATGATCTTCGGCGCTACCGCCGGACCGCGCTCCGGCCAGGCGTATTTCGTGAGCGGGCTCATTCTGGCGCGCTACAACGCGCTCGGCGGTGTCTCCGGCGATTTCGGGATGCCGGTGAGCGACGAGTTCGTCACCGGCGCGCTGCACCAGCAGAACTTCGAAGGCGGCAGCATTACTTATTCGGCCGGCGACGCGGCGGCTGTGGCCAATCCCGCGCCGAAAGTGCCGGGCGTGATCGTGGCGCCGTCCTCGATTGCCGCCGGCGGGCGCGTCACGTTGGCCATCGTCGGATTCCCCAATGGCGCGACCATTCGCGTGTCCATCACCGGCCAGCCGGATTTCGTGGTGACCAGCCCCAACGGGGCATATTCGTGGAACATGGCGGTCCCGCTGACGGCCGCGAGCGGCACCCTCGCTATCCAGGCCTCAGACACCAATGGCCCCTCGACTGCCAGCGGCACTCTGACGATCGCCGGCTTCGCGGATCATCGCGTGCAACTCAGCAAGGTGCAGGGCGACAATCAGACCGGCGTTCCGGGCGCGCTGCTGCCCATCGCGCTGAAGGTGGCGCTGGTGGATGCGTCGGGCGCGCCGGTGGTAGGTGCGCCGGTGACCTTCCAGGCCACGGCGGGCGCCACCCTGAGCGTCACGAGCACAGTGACCGATGGCTCGGGCCAGGCGCAAACCTCCGTACGGCTGCCGGGGGCGCTCGGTGTGACGGCCGTGAATGCCAGCTCGCCGGGGATCGCGCAAACCCCGGTGACGTTCTATGCGCAGGCGGCTGCCTCGACGTTCCAGGGCTTCCCGCAACTTTCGCAGGCGGGCAGCACGCCGCTGGGCAACGGCCCCGCCACTATCGGGCAGAAGGGCGCGCTGCTCACGGCGGTGGCCTCCATCCTGCGGTATCGCCAGAACCGCGGCGAGCTGCCCGCGCCCAACGGCATCGCCGATCCGGTCACGCTGGACCAGTTCCTCCAGGCCTTCTGCACGGCGGACGCCAGGGGCAACCAGCTTTGCGATGGCTTCCTGTCGAATCCGGCATCGGGTGAGCAGATTGTGAACCTCTGGCGCGCCGCGGCATTCACCGGCGGCGTGGACGTGGTGGTGCAGGCTCCCACCACCGCCGCCATCGCCGACCTGCTGGCGCAGGGATATCCGGCGCTGGTCTCGCTGGGCCTTTCCTTCAATGGCACGCTGGTGGGCGGCCACTTCGTGGTGGCCACCGGTGTGGCGGCGGATGGGTCCATCGTCATCCAGGATCCCAATCCCTTCTTCGCGCGCTCGAATCTGAGCGATTATCTGAACGGATTCACCGCGCAATCGGGCGGCGTGTGGAAGGCGGACCTGCGCGGCGTGGTGCAGTTCGCGCTGCGCAGCCCCAGCGCCACGCGCTTCATGCTGGCGGCGCTTTCGCAGCCGCCCGCGCTGGTCAACAGCATGGGCTTGAGCATTCAATCCACCGCGGGAAGCTGCGGCACGCCGCTCGACCTGCTCGATTCCGTGGATTCGGCGGGCACTCCGCCCGCGGCCGGGGCGCTCGTTTCGCGCATCGATGTGTGCGACGGGCTTCAGAGTGTGTACCAGGTCAGCGTAGGGACCGCGCAGCCGTACAAGGCGTTCGTCACCGACCTCGCGTCCGGCGGGGATTCGACGGATGTTTCCGGCAGCGCGCCCGCGACGTATCGGGCTTCGCGGCCGCAGCTCGCGCTGGCGCTCGTGCCGCAGACCGTGAGCTTCACCGCCAACGCGGTGGTCAACGCCGCCACGTTCACCGGCGGCATCGCGCCCGGCGGAATTATGGCGATTTTCGGAACCGGCCTCTCGAACGCCGGAACCAACACCACGGTGAGCGTGGATGGGGTCGCCGCGCCGGTGATTTCGGCATCGCCGTTTCAGGTGAATGCGCAGGTGCCGCCGGGGACAGCGCCCGGCGTGCATACGGTGACCGTTTCCTCGGCGTACGGTACCGCGCAACAGACGGTGAATGTTGTAGCCGTGGCGCCGGCGGTCTTCCTGGTGGGGAATAATGCTGGTGCCGTTCTCAACCAGGACTACAGTCTTAATTCTCCATCCAACCCGTTGCCGCGCGGCCAAACGCTTTTGATTTATGCGACCGGCTTGGGCGCGGTGAGCCAGCAGGGCGGTCTTGCGGTCGTGACCACCTCCGTGAGCGTGGTGGTAAATGGGCAGGAGTTGCCAGCGGCCTTTGCGGGCCTTGCCCCGGGCTTTATCGGCTTATATCAGGTGAATGTGGTGATCCCCACCACCACACCACCAGGGCTAGGCATTTCGCTTACCCTCAAACAGGGGGGCGTGCTCAGCAATACGGTGGGGGTTTCGCTCCAATGAGGGCACAGGGCAGGCCAGGGGAGGCCCGCCCCACAAAAAAAAGAGACCATTCGGTGGGGAACTATTGACGGGAGAGAGCTTTTTGTGTTGTAATCAAGCGAGTTTTGTGCATGCTCGCACTTATAAGCGAGTGGCGCGGGGTTGCGCGTTGAAGGGAAAGAATTTCTCTTGACACTGGACGGGCAATCAGTTATGAATATCTTTACCGCGTCTGGTTTCTTGTGTGCATTTTTGTACCTGTACCCGGTGAGCGCAGGAAGAACATAAAAATAAAAAAAGTCCTGTGCCATGCGGGTGAGAACTTCAGTAGCACCCGGCGTCCGGCTTGGCGGGCGCTGGTAAATCGACTCTCCGCCCGACACGGAGAAGTTCCCTTGGGTTGGCTGAACGGTTTTGTAGAAGAACATTGAGGCTCAGGTTGGAAGAGAACTTCGACCGATTCACATTTTGCAATTCACAAGGAGAAGGAAATGGTTAGTTTTCGCAGATGGATTACTGTGCTAGCCGTCCTGTCGCTATTTACAGGACTTGGTTTGGCGCAGGTACAGGTAGGCTCGGTGAGCAACACCGGTGCTGGCCCGTTGCAGTGCACGGCCAGCGTGGCCGTGCCTCCGACGCTGCGTGCAGAGGGCATGACCGACCTGATCGGCGACATCGTGCTCACCTGCACGGGCGGGATTACGCCGGCGGTAGGGACCCAACTGTCAACGGTTAACATCACGGTCAGCTTGGGCACCAACGTCACCAGCAGATTGCTGGGCAGCAACTTTGGCAGTACCTCGGGAAACAACCCGTCGAACACCTCTGAAGCCATGCTGCTGATCGACGAGCCCACGGCAGTAAGCTCTTCCAGCGCCGCGCTTCTGGCTGCCGGCGTTGGTGGGAATGCCCCGGTTAAGGAATGCATGGCGCCCGGGACCGGCTCTTCCACGAGCGCTTGCGCGGATTACGCGGTGAGCACGGCTTGCAATGGGCCAGCTTGCAACGGCGTGCCGGCGATCACGGTTGCGAGCTCTTCCTCGACAACCCCACAGACCACGCCCGTTGGCCCGTACAATGCGTTCTTCGGGTTGGTTTCGGGCAATCAGGTAACGTTCCAAGGTATCCCGGTTCTGCCGCCGGCCACCACTGGTCTGGCTCGCGTGTTCCGGATCACCAACGTACGCGCCAATATCTCGGGCTTGAGCGCTGGTTTGGCTGGCACCACTCCGTTGACCGCTTCGGTTGCGATCAGCGGCAGCACCTCGGTGCCGGTGAACAACCCGGTTCTCACGGCTGGCTTCATCCAGGCCGGTCTTAGCACCGCGCTCCGCAACAAGAACAACGACGGCGGCTTGACTACTTCCAAGCAGACCTTCGCGCAGTGCAACTCGCAACCCGGCAGCGGCAGCACGCCCGTTGCTCTCGGCGTGCTCGAGTTCACCAAGAACTTCGGCACGGCGTTTAAGGTGCGGGTACAGCCGGGTCAGATACCCTCGATTCCGGGTGTGATCTACAACTCTGAATCCGGGTTTGTCGATCCCAACGTCAATGTAAGCAGCCTTAGCTCCACCATGTATCCTGGCTTGGCCGACTACGGCACGCGTCTGAAGGCGGTCTTCAACAATGTTCCGTCGGGTGTCCGTCTGTTCGTTTCGACGACCAACACCGCCGGCAACACCAGCGACTCGAACGTTTTGGCAAACAGCACGCCGTACGCGGCGTTGGTTTCGAACACGGTCGGCGCCGAGATGATGGCTGACAGCGGTCAAACGAATACCCCGCCGATTGTCGCTGCTACCACCAGCGAAAACAAGGGCAACACGGCCATCGCCGAACTGCCCGTGATCAACAACACGGCAGAGGCGGTTTGGGAAGTGCTCGGCACCAATCCGGCTGCGCTGGAGAACTTCAACTTCGCCCTCTACATCGTATACAAAGCCAATCCGGCGAATAACTCGCCCGCGGTTGGAACCGGAACGGTGAGCCTGAGCTATGCGCCGACGCCTACGCAAGGGGCGTTCACGACAGCAGCGGGCACTGCCGCTTCGGCAACCCTCGGCATACCAAGGTTTGCGGATACATCTACCGCAAGCAACTTCCTGACTATCGCGATCTGCCAGACAGACCTCCTGTTCCCGTTCGTCACGAACCAGGCAGGGTTCGATACTGGTATCGCGATCGCCAATACCACTACCGATCCGTTCAGCGGCACGACCGGCGGCAGCGCGAGCGCGCAGGCCGGGGATTGCACTCTGAACTGGTATCAGGGCAAGAACAACCCGGCTGCTACCGATACAGGCAGCATTGCAAGCGGTACGGTCTATACAACCCTGGCTTCGACAGCCGCTCCGGGCTTCCAGGGCTATATGATTGCCGTTTGCAACTTCCAGTATGCTCATGGCTTTGCGTTCATCAGCGATCTCGGTGCGCGCAACCTGGCGATGGGCTACCTGGCGCTTGTGGTCGGCGACAACGAAGAAGGAGCTGCTTCACGCGGCGCTACAGCGGCCGAGTGGAACGGCAATTAGTAAAGACGTAGTTCTGTTCGATTAGAAGGGGGGGCTTCGGCCCCCCTCTTTTTTTGCTACGGCCACTTGCCGAGCCTTGTGATAAACTACGGGTTCTCCCCCGCGTCCATCTATTACCCGTGTCAATTTTTCGCATGAGGAGGTTATCTTGAACAGAACCAGACTGCTAGTAGCTGCTGCGATTCTTGCGGCGCTTGCCGTGAGCCCCGCGTTGGCGCAGACTCCGGCCAACATTACGATTGTGTCGGGAGACGGGCAATTGGCTTTACCGTGCGGCGGCGCCTTTCAGCCGATGACGGCCCAGGTAACCGACGCGAACGGCGTGCCGGTTGCGGGCACGACGGTGAGTTGGGCCATCACTGCCAGTTCCGGCGGCACCTTGCTGGGTGGGACGGCTACCACGACGGATGCCAACGGGATGACGAACAATACGTATACTGGCTTTTCGGTACAGGCGGGCGGCGTCGGCAGTTTGGTCGTAGATGACACCTTCACTGCCTCGATTACCACCAGGAGTGTTACCTTCCACCTCGTGCAGGAGAAGGAAGATCTAACGAACCAGCAGAACCTGTGTGCCACGCCGCTTACTGTTTCGGCCACCAGTCTGCCGCTCTCGGGCCAGGTGGGCACGACGGGGTCAACGCCAATCACGGTGACCGTGTCAGCGAGGGGCGTCCCCGTTCCCAATGTGAGCGTGCAACTGGTGACGTTCGATCCGGCCAACCCCAACGTTCCGTCCACGGGCCCGGTGGTCAACTGCGCCGGCGTCGGCTTGAACCAGCCGGGAATATCGTCCCCTGTCGCGCTCACGGGTGCCACGGGCACAGCGACGTGCACCCCGGTTTTTTCCGGGGCTCCGGGAAATGTGCAGTATTACATCCTGACCGGCGCCGGTGGAATCGTGCCGGTCGACCCCACTGTCAAGCCGCCTTCGTCCGCCTTCTCGCTTCAGGCAAGCCTCACGCTAACCGCAGCCCCGGCGGGCCTGATCAAGACCATTTCCGGCAATAACCAGTCGGCCAACCCGGGACAGAACCTACCCGCGCCGCTGGTGGCGGAAGTCGATACCACCGCCGGCGCGCCGCTCTCTGGCGCGACGGTGAATTGGACCGTGAGCCCGGCGGGCGCGGCGTCGCTCTACAACACCACCACCTCGACCAGCAGCAGCGGCCAGGTTTCCACGGGTGTCACGCTGGCGTCCAACGCTTCCGGCACCGTGCAGGTCACGGCGACGTGCCCATCGTGCACGGGTGCGCACTCGGTGACGTATACCGTCACCGTGGTGCCGGTCGTGACGGTCAGCGGGGTTTCGATCGTCTCGGGAAATAATCAAACCGCGATCGTGAACGCGGCATTCGGCTCGCCGCTGGTGGTGCAGGTCAACACCACCGCGGGACCCGCGGCCAACGTGCCGGTGTCGTTCAGCGTCAGCGGTCCGGCGACACTCTCCGCGACCAGCGCCACGACGGGCTCGAACGGGCAAGCGCAGGTGAGCGTGACCGCGGGCGCCACTCCCGGTGCGGTGACCGTGACGGCGACGGCGGCCGGATTCAGCCAATCGTTCAATCTCACGGTTTCGCCCGCGGGACCGAGCATCACTGCCGCGAGCTTCGTGAATGCGGCGGACTTCCAGGTGGGCTCGCTTTCGCCGTGCAGTCTCGCGACGATTTTTGCCTCCGGACTGGCGCCGGGACTTCAGGGGATGGTCGTCTCCCTTCCGCCGGGCGGCTGGCAGTACACGCTTGCGGGAGACCAGGTGCTGGTGAACGGCCAGGCAGCTCCCATTTATTTCGTGTCGAACCAGAACGGCCAGGAGGAACTCACCTTCCAGGTGCCCTGCGATGCGCCGGGCGGCACTGTGCCGATCAAGGTGAATGTGGGTGCGGGCACGGCCACCGCCGAAGTGAACATTCAGGCGGCGAGCCCCGGCCTTTTCCTGAGGGCCCTGTCGGGAGGCCAGACGATGGCTGCGGTGCTGCGTCCCGATGGTACATGGGTCAGCCCCAGCAATCCGGCGCGGCGCGGTGAGACCCTCGTGGCCTTCGCCACCGGCCTCGGCCCATCGGACCAGAGCATTGCGACCAACGCGCTTCCAGTTCCGGGTTCGTCCGCCTCGCCGACGAGCCAGATCATCGTTGGAATGGCCGGCGCGGGTGTGCCGTTCATTTCCGCGAACCTCTCGCCTGACCTTATTGGAGTGTGGGAGGTGACCTTCCAGGTGCCGGGTTCGGCGCCCAGCGGCAACAACGTCACCTTCTCCATCTCGGTGGTTCCGGCAGGATCGACGACGCCGATCTCGAGCGGTACGACCTCCATTCCGGTGCAGTAAGAAATTCGGGCCAGGGGATGATAGCTCGCGCTGCGAGCTGCATCCTCTGGCCTCTCCCTTCCTCCCGAATCTCCTATCCTTCCCCTTTTATTCGCCCATAAACCACAACCTGTTGTGTACTATGCCAACTTGGTAGAACTGCTGGTATGACGCGATCTACCGTCTAAGAATCAATAGTTTCCACGAAAAAATACTTGCGAAACTGCAAAGCTCGTGCCACTATTAGTTGTGTGGATCGAATGTGGGATGGAGTGGTCAGCTAGGGATTGAAAGTGGGAACCCTTGCACAAATGCCGGGTCTGGAGCCTCCACGGGGCATGTATCCGAGCCACCTGGACGAAAAAGGGCGCGCCAAACTGCCGGTGTCCTTCCAGCAGTACTTCAGTGCTCTGCCCGAAAAGAAGCTCTTCGTTACCAGCCTGAATCGCATTACAGCCCAAGTGTACCCCATGTCGGTCTGGCGTGGAAATGAAAACTTTTTTGCGGACTACCGGGAGGATCCGGAAGCCGCCGCAGCCGTGGCATTCAACGCGGCGGACCTGGGCGTGGAGACCGAGATGGACGCGCAGGGGCGGATCCTGTTTCCGACCGAATTGCGGCGCGAGTTGAACATCGAAGGCCAGGCGGTGCGGTTGTTCTTTTATAAAGGCCGCATGGAAGTTTTGAGCGAGAAGATCTACGAGGAACGCAAGCGCAAGGCCGCCGAGAGGGCGCAGGAAGACGTCGCGAAGTTGGAGAAGGCGGGATTGAACTGATGCGGTATGGACGCGGCGCAACATTTTCCGGTGATGTCCGGCGAAGCGCTGGAGCTGCTGGCGATCCGGCCGGAGGGCGTATACGTGGACGCCACCTGCGGGTTGGGGGGGCACACCGCGCTGATTGCGCAGCGGCTCACGACGGGAATAGTGATCGCGAACGATCGCGATCCGGCGTCGCTCGCGCTGGCGCGCGAGAACACGCGAACATGGGCGGACCGGATCCGGTTTCATCACGGGCGCTTCGGCGATCTTCCCGAAGCCATCGCGAGTGCGGGTTTCGAAAAAGTGGATGGGCTCCTGGCGGATCTGGGCGTCAGCCGGTATCAGCTTACCTCGCCGGAGCGCGGATTTTCTTTCATGGCGGATTCTGCGATCGATATGCGGATGGATCAAACCACCGGCGTACCGGCTGCCGATCTCGTCAATTATGCGAACGAACAAGCGCTCGCCGATATTATTTACCGGCTGGGCGGGGAAAGGAGGGCGCGGAGAGTAGCTAGAGCAATCGTTCGGGCACGGCCCATACGGAGCACACGGCATCTGGCCGATGTCGTGGACCGGGCCGTGCCCAGGACGAGTCGCCTGGAGCCGGCCACAAAAACATTCATGGCCCTGCGGGCGGCAACCAACGAGGAGCCGGAGGAATTGCGCCGGCTGCTGCGGACCGGTCCGGAGCTCTTGAATCGCAAAGGGCGGATGGTGATGATCAGCTTCATTTTCGACGACGACCGCGCGATCAAATTACGGTTTCGGGAGCTCGCCCAGGAAGGGCACGCGACGCTCCTGACAAAGCATCCGTTGACGCCGAGCGGAGAAGAAGTGCGAGCGAATCCGGCGTCGCGCAGCGCGAAGCTGCGAGCGGTAGAGATGGAATAAGTTCTCAGAATGCCGGCAAAATGCCGGCACGGCGGGCTGGAAGCCCGCGCTACAGGAAGGAAACGACATGGCGACGCTGCCCGCATTTGCACGAAGCAACGAGGCCCCCGTGGCCATCCCGCGGCCGCAACGCGATCCGTTCGGCTTGCGCTCGCTGCCGTATGAGGATGTGTTCTTTTACTGCAAGCGGATCGACAATTCCCGGCTGGTGCGAGAGCCCGATCCGAAGGCGCCCAATGCATGCTGGTCGGCCGTGGGCGTCGCCAGCGTAATTTTGGCACTGCTGCTGGGCGTGCTCGCGCCGAACGTGGCGTCCACGCTGTCCGGATATAGACTGGAATCCCTGCGTTCCGAGCAGCGCCAGCTTCTGGATGAACGCCGCACGCTGGAACTCCAGGAAGCCGAACTGCTGAGCCCGGCACGGCTCGATCAACTTGCCAAAGATCAGGACATGGTTGCCCCCTCCGCCGGCCAGGTGGTGCACCTCGAGCGCGGCGCCGACGGTGCGGTGGCGATGGTGAAGTGAGTTGTGAGTCATGAGTCGTGAGTTATGAGTTAGGGGCCATAACTCAGGACTCATAACTCATCACTGACGACTCTATGCGCCGCCTCGTCTACCTCACCGTACTGGCTGGACTGTGGGGCGGAGCCATATTCCTCAAGCTGTTTTCTCTTCAGGTCCTGCATCACCAACAATATGCCCGCATGGCGCGGGGGCGGCAGGAGCTGCGCATCGAAATTCCGGCGCCGCGGGGCACTATTTTCGACCGCGACGGGCAGCCGCTGGCCATGAGCGTGCCTGCGGAATCCGTGTTCATCGATCCGCGCAAGGTCGACCTGGAAGTCGCCTCGGGGCTGCTGGCGGGGGTTTTGCATCTCGACCGCGCGCAGCTCTACGGCAGCATGAAGCAGGCGCTCGAGAACCACCGTGGGTTCCTGTGGATCAAGCGCAAGATCAGCCCCCAGGAAGCGGCCAACCTGCGCGCGCTGCACCTGCGGTGGATCGCTTTCCAGCGGGAAAGCGAGCGGCACTATCCGAACGGCCCGCTGGCGGCCCACGTGCTCGGCTCGGTGGATTTCGAAGAGCGCGGCAATGCGGGCATCGAAAAATCGATGGACGCAGTGCTGCGCGGCGAGCCCGGCAGGATACGCCTGCTCACCGATGTGAAGCGCCGCGGCATTGAATCGCAGCTTGTTTCGGAAGCACGCCCCGGGAGTTCGCTTACCCTGACCATCGACGAACGCGTGCAGTTCATGGCCGAGCGCGACATCGCCGCGGCCGTGGAAGAGCACCACGCCGTCAGCGGCAGCGTGGTGGCGATGAATCCGTACACGGGCGATATCCTGGCGCTGGCCAGCTATCCGACATACGATCCCAACAAGGGGCCGCGGCCGGGGGAGAATCGCCTGGCGCGGATGAATCACGCCGTCTCGGTGCCGTTCGAGCCGGGTTCGGTGTACAAGGTGATCACCCTTTCCGCGGCGCTCGAAACCACCCCGCTCACTCCCGACAGTCTCATCAATTGCCACGGCGGCGTGCTCCGCCTGCCGGGCCGGGTGATCCACGATTCGCACAGCGGTCTCGGCCTGATCCCCATGGCCATCGTGCTGGCGAAATCGAGCAATATCGGCGCGATCATGATCGGCATGCAGGTCGGCCAGCAGAATATGTATCGCTATATGCGCGCGTTCGGCTTCGGACAACGGACCGGCATCCAGTTGCCGGCGGAATCGCCGGGCAAGGTGCGCAAGCTGGAATACTGGGGCAAGACTTCGCTGGCCTCCGTCTCCATGGGCCAGGAAGTCAGCGTGACGACCGTGCAATTGGCGCAGGCGGCGTCGGTGATCGCCAATGGCGGGATGCTGGTTCGGCCGCGATTGATTTTGAAAAAAGGCGACCGGCCGGTGCCGCCCGCCCAGCCGGTGCGCGTGGTTCGCCCCGAAACGGCCATCACCATGCGCCAGATGATGGAAGGCGTGGTACTGTTCGGAACCGGCAGGCGGGCGAAGGTGGCGGGCTATTCGGTCGGCGGCAAGACGGGATCGGCGCAGATCTTCGACACGGCCATCGGCCACTATACGCACACCTACAACGGTACGTTCATGGGCATCGCGCCGCTGACCAATCCGGCGATCGTGGCGGTTGTCACATTGAACGGCACCCACGGCGAAGGCGGCTTTGGCGGCGTGGCGGCGGCGCCGGTGTTTCAAGTAGTCGCCGGGGAAGCCTTGCGCGTGCTCGACGTGCCCAAAGATCTTCCCGAGCCCGAATCCCCGCCGAAGACGCTGGTGGCTAAGAATGAAGATATGGACGATCTTTCCATCGCCGACCTCGGATCGAACCAGCCGAATATCCTGGAAGAGGGGGAGAACGAGGACGGGGGCCAGGGGCCAGGGGCCAGCGGCCAGGGAGTGGAGGTTCGCTCCGCCAGCAGCCAATCCCCGGTGGTCCCCAATTTTCGAGGTATGACGATGCGCGCCGTGTTGACTGAAGCGGCGGAGAAGGGCATCACCATTTTGCCGGACGGCAGCGGCGTGGCGCGGCTCCAGGACCCGCCGCCGGGCTCGGCGCTGCATCCAGGAGAACGCATTCGCGTCCGATTTGCCAGATGAAGCTGGGCGAGTTACTTTCCGGCGCCGGGCTGAAACAGCCGCTGCCGCCGGAGCTTGCCGCAATCGAGGCCGGCGGCCTGGATTACGATTCACGCCGCGTGCAACCGGGATTTTTGTTTTTCGCTTTCCCCGGCAGCCGCATCGACGGCCGCGCGTTTGCGCGGGATGCGCTGGCTCGTGGGGCGTTGGCGGTGGTGAGCGAACTGGACCCGCCGCCGGAATTCGCGGGCGTGTGGCTCCAGGTGGAGCACGGGCGCCGCGCGCTGGCTATCGCCGCACGGAATTTCTATGGCAGGCCGGACGAGCGCCTGGGACTGACCGGTATCACCGGCACGAACGGTAAGACGACCACATCCTATTTAGTAGATGCCGTGCTGCGCGCTGCCGGGCACATGACGGCGCTCGTCGGCACCATCGAATATCACCTGGCCGGGAAAGTGCTGAAAGCGGTCAACACCACACCGGAATCGCTGGACCTGATGCGCCTGTTTTCCGAGCTTGAGCAAGCCGGAGGAACGCATGTCACAATGGAGGTATCTTCTCACGCTCTGGAGCTTGGGCGCGTCTTCGGGCTCCGCTTCCACACGGCTGTTTTCACGAATTTGACGCGCGATCATCTGGATTTTCACGGCACCATGGAAGGCTACTTCGCCGCCAAGCACAAGCTATTCGAGGGCGCGGGCGGTCCGCCGCCCGAATGGGCGGTGTTGAACCGCGACGATCCGTATGCCCGCCGGATCAAGCTGGCGAACCAGACCCGGACCGTCTGGTATGGGCTGGGCCACGAAGCGGAGCTGCGCGCGCAGCACATCTCTTCCGGGATTCAAGGCTTGCGTTTCGGAGCGCAATTCCACAAGCTGCGTTTTCCGATCGAGTCGCCGCTCATCGGCAAGATCAACGTGTACAACATCCTGGCGGCGTGCGGGGTGGGACTGACGTATGGCATCGCGCCGGAGACGATCGCGCGTGGGATTGCGCAGCTTCGCGCCGTCCCCGGCCGCTTCGAGCGCGTGGATGAAGGCCAGCCGTTCACCGTCGTGGTGGATTATGCGCACACCGATGACGCCCTGCGAAACGTGATCGCGGTGGCGCGCGGGTTGAATCCCCGGCGGGTAATTACGCTGTTCGGCTGCGGCGGCGACCGCGACCGCACCAAGCGCCCGCTGATGGGGCAGGCGGCGGCGGAGGGCAGCGATTTCGTCGTGCTGACGAGCGACAATCCACGCTCCGAAGATCCCCTCGCCATCATGAACGATGCGCTGGTGGGCATTCGCCGCGTGGACGTGCCGCACGTGGTGGAACCGGACCGCGCGGCGGCCATCGCGCGGGCGCTGAAGGAAGCGCGCGAGGGCGATATTGTGATTCTGGCGGGCAAAGGCCACGAGACCTATCAGGTGTTGAAGGACCGTACCATTGCGTTCGACGATCGCGCCGTGGCGAGAGAGTTGCTGAGAGGTTATGGCTACCACACGGAGGGGCCAGGCGGGGCACCCGCCGGTTCTGCGGGTCGGGGCCAGGGGCCAGGCGAATGAGGCTGGATTTACAAGAGGTTGCATCAGCGATCGGTGCAGCCGGAGAGTGGCCACCGGTCGAAGTTACGGGCTGGAGCGTGGACACCCGGACACAGAACGCGGGCGACGTATACTTCGCCCTGCGCGGTCCGCGGTTTGACGGTCACGATTTTGTCCCGACGGCGGTGGCCCAGGGTGCGGCGGCGGTAGTGGTCGAGCGCAAGGCGGGTGCGCCGAACGAGATGGTGGTGCCCGATAGCCTGGCGGCGTTGCAGCAACTCGGGCATCGGACACGGAAGCGGTGGGGCGGCAAGGTGGTGGCGGTGACCGGCAGCGCGGGCAAGACCACAACCAAGGATGCCGTCGCCCATCTCCTTTCGGCCGGATTTGCGGTGGGAAAAACGGTTGGGAATTTTAATAACCACGTGGGCGTGCCGCTCTCGATTTTGCGGCTGCCGGACGATTGCCGCGTGGCGGTACTCGAGATCGGGATGAACCACGGAGGCGAAATCCGGGAGTTGGCGGCCATTGCCGAGCCGAATGTCGGGGTGGTGACCAACGTAGGGTACGCGCACGTGGAATTTTTCGATGGGATCGACGGCGTGGCGGCAGCCAAGCGCGAGCTGATCGAAAGCCTGCCGCGCGACGGCATCGCCGTGCTGAATGCCGACGATCAACGGGTGGTGCGCTTTCGCCACGCGCACCCCGGCCGCACCGTCACCTTCGGCTTTGGCTGCGCCGATGTGCGCGGAGAGGTGCTCGGTCCCGGACGTTTTCGCGCGCTGGGTGTGGAGTTCGAGACCCCGCTTTCCGGCCGCCATTCCGTCCTGAATCTGCTGGCGGCTATCGCGGTGGCGCGCGTATTCGGAATCGCGCCGGAGCGGCTCCGCGAGCCCGTCCACACCTTCGCCGTGGGAGCGATGCGCGGCGAGCGTTTGGAGCACAACGGCATTGTCATCTGGAACGACTGCTATAACGCCAACCCGGAGGCCATGCGCTCGATGATCGACATGCTGGCGGAAAGCTCCGCGGGGCGGCGCATCGCGGTGCTCGGCGAGATGCTCGAGCTGGGGACGGCGGCGCCGGAACTGCACCGGCAACTTGGCTGCTACGCCGCCCAGCGCGGGATCGATCTGCTGATCGGCGTGCGCGGACAGGCGCGCGAGATGGTGGATGCGGCGCTCGAATCCGGGGGGCGGGCGCAATTTTTCGAGGACCCTGCCGGCGCCGGAGAATTTCTCCGCGGCGAAGCGCGGCCCGGCGATGCCGTATTGTTCAAAGGTTCGCGGGGCGTGAAGGTGGAGAAGGCGCTGGAAAGGTTCGTGGGGTAAGCGATGCTTTACTATTTGCTCTACGAACAGCTTTACCGCTACTTCAGCCCGTTCCGCGTTTTCAGCTATGTTACTTTCCGGACCGCATTCGCCAGCCTCACCGCGCTGTTTCTGTGTATCGCCCTCGGGCCGTGGCTCATTAATAAGCTGCGGCAGTTTCAGATCGGCCAATACATCCGCGAGGAAGGGCCGAAATCGCATCAGAAGAAGGCCGGCACCCCGACCATGGGCGGCGTGCTCATCATTATTTCCATCGTCATTCCCACGCTGCTATGGGCGGACCTGCGCTACGCCTATGTATGGGTTGCGCTGGCGGCGCTGGCCGGCTTCGGCTGGATCGGGTTCCTGGACGATTACGCCAAGATCACCCGCCGCCGGAACCTGGGCCTCAGCGGGCGGCGCAAGCTGGTCTATCAGTTTGGCATGGGCTTCGGGTTCGCGGCAGTGCTGCTGGTGATGCGAGCCTTCGGCGAATTCTCGACGGCCATGAATATTCCCTTTGCGAAACAATTTCAGCCTTCGCTGCTGATCGATGTGCTGCTGCCCCATCCGTGGCTGTACGTCGTGGGAGTGCTGCCGTTCTGCCTTTTCGTGGCGCTGGTGGTGGTCTTCGCTTCGAATGCGGTCAACCTGACAGATGGGCTGGACGGCCTGGCGATCGGGTTGATGGTGATTTCCGCCGGAGCGCTGACCATCCTCACGTACGTCGGCGGCCACGTGGAACTGGCGAAGTACCTGCAAATCGCGCGCAATCCGCACACCTCCGAGCTGACGGTTTTCTGCGGCTCCATGACCGGCGCGAGCCTCGGGTTCCTGTGGTACAACGCGCATCCCGCCGAGATTTTCATGGGCGACGTCGGCTCGCTGGGGCTGGGCGGAGCCATGGCCGTGGTGGCGGTGCTGATCAAGGAGGAGGTGCTGCTGGTGTTCATCGGCGGCGTTTTCATTCTGGAAGCGCTTTCGGTGATTCTCCAGGTGGGCAGCTTCAAGCTGCGGCACGGCAAGCGGATTTTCAAGATGGCGCCGCTGCACCATCACTTCGAGGCACTCGGCTGGACGGAATCGAAGATCATCGCGCGCTTCTGGATCGCCGGCCTGGTGCTGGCGCTGTTCGCGCTGACGACGCTGAAACTGAGATAGGTATGGGAAGACTGCTGGGGTGGGACCGCATCCACTCCCAGACAACCATGGAACTGCGCGGCACAAAAGCACTGGTCGTAGGTCTGAAGAAATCCGGTATGGCGTCGGCGGAATTGCTGGCGCAGGAAGGCGCCGAGGTCCGCGCCACCGATCTCAAACCGCTGGACGAACTGCCCGGAGCCGCGGAATTGCTGGCGCGTCTCAACGTTCCGTTCGACCGGCAGATGCCGGAAGTCTTCGAAGGCTGCGACCTCATCGTCCTCTCTCCGGATGTTCCCGCGGACCTCCCGCCGATTGAAGCGGCCCGCCGCAACGGCACTCGCGTGATCGGCGAAGTGGAGTTAGCGGCGCCGTTCCTGCGTGGGCGCACCATCGGGATCACCGGCTCGAACGGCAAGACCACCACTACCAGCCTGGTGGGCCATATCCTGCGGGAAGCCGGCGTGCCGGTGCAGGTGGGCGGCAATATCGGCACGCCGGTCACCGCCATGATCGCCGGGTCGCGCGCGGACGGCTGGAACGTGCTCGAGCTTTCCAGCTTTCAGCTCGAAACCATTTCCGAATTTCGCGCGCACATCGCCGTGGCGCTCAACGTGACCCAGAACCACCTGGACCGCCACCACACCTTCGAAGCCTACGCCGCGGCGAAAGGGCGCCTGTTCGAAACCCAGCGGTCCGGCGATTTCGCCGTGCTGAACGCCGACGATCCGGTGTGCGTGGGCTTTGCCGCGCGCACCGCCGCCGCGCCGCAATGGTTCAGCAGCCGGCGGAAGGTGTCGCCGGGCGCGAGCCTGTGCGGCGACAAACTGGTGCTCGACGGCAAGCTGCTCATGACCGCGGGTGAGATCCCCATCCGCGGCCGGCACAATGTCGAAAACGTGCTGGCGGCCTCCATCGCCGCGGCGCGCGCGGGTGTCACGCACGAGCGGATCGCCGCCGCCGTGGGCACGTTCCGCGCGGTCGAGCATCGGCTGGAGTTCGTCCGCAAGGTGAGCGGCATCGACTTTTACAACGACTCGAAAGCCACCAGCGTGGATGCCACGCTCAAGGCGCTGGACGCGTTCGCGGGAAATCTCTGGGTGATTCTGGGCGGCAAGGACAAGGGCCTGGATTACGCGCCGCTGCGGGCGCCGCTCGGAGCCAAGGCACGCGCCGTGCTGCTGATTGGCGCCGCGGCGCCGAAGATCCGCCAGGCGCTCGAAGGCGCGGCGCCGTTCGTCGATGCGCACACGCTCGAGGCCGCCATCGCCCACGCTTACCGCGCCGGACGGCCGGGCGACACCGTTTTGCTGGCACCCGCCTGCGCCAGCTTCGACCAGTTCAAGAGCTTCGAGCACCGGGGCGAGGTTTTCAAGCAGATCGTCAACCAATTAACACCGAAGGACTGAGAATGGCACAGCGGCTCAAGACGGATTGGATTCTCTTCGGCACGGTGATGGCGCTGGTGTTTTTCGGCGTGGTCATGGTCTATAGCGCGTCATCGATCTCCGCGCAGCTCGATCCGCGCTACGGATCGAGCTGGCATTTCGTGGTGCGCCAGGCGGCCTGGGCCGCGGTCGCCTTCGGGGCCATGATGACGCTCAAGCGCACGTATTACCGCAAGTTCCAGAACCCCGCGGTGGCCTTCGGCGCGATCGGGTTCGCTCTGCTCCTGCTGGTCATCGTCTATTTCGCGGATGGGCGGCACCGCTGGCTGCATTTCGGACCGGTGAGCATTCAGCCCTCCGAGTTCGCCAAGCCGGCGCTGGTGATCTTCCTCGCATTTTTCGTCACCTGGCGTGCGCGCGCTATCAATAATCTGCGCTACACGTTGCTCCCGGCGGCCCTTTCGGTCGGCCTTCTGATTTTCGCCGTCATTGTGCCGGACCTGGGCACGGCTATGGTGCTCGGCGGCGCCGCCATGGCGGTCTTTTTCACGGCGGGACTGGAGTGGCGCTATTGCTTCATCGTCGGGGTGATGGCGCTGCTGGGGCTGGTGGTGTCGGTGGCGGTCGAGCCGTACCGCATCGCCCGGGTGGTCCGGGCTGTGGATCCCGACTACAAGATCCTGAGCAAGGTGGATCCCCACGGCACGATCAAGGCGCACATGGAAAAATCGCTGGCCACGCGCGACACCAATTATCAATCCGAGCAATCGCGCATCGCGGTGGGCGACGGCGGCGTCCTGGGCCTCGGGCTGATGAAGGGCCGGCAGAAGCTGATGTACCTGCCGGAAGCGCACACTGACTTTATTTATGCCGTCGTGGGTGAGGAACTCGGGCTGCTCGGCTCCGCCGGCCTGCTGGCCGCTTTCGCCGTGATTATCTGGCGCGGTCTGCGCGCCGCCATCCGCATGCAGGACGATTTCGGCCGCTACCTGGCGCTGGGCGTGACCATGGTGCTGGCGCTCCAGGCGTTCGTGAACATGAGCGTGGTGGTCGGGATGATCCCCACCACCGGCATTCCTCTACCGATGATCAGCTACGGCGGCAGTTCGCTCCTGACCACGCTGGCGCTGCTGGGCATCCTGATGAACGTTGCGGAGCACGCTGGGTGACCCGCTTCGTGATGGCCGCCGGCGGCACGGGCGGGCACGTGATTCCGGGGCTGGCGGTGGCGCGGGAGCTGCGCAGCCGCGGGCATGAAGTCGTGTTTGTGGGAACCGGGCGAGGCATCGAAGGCAAGCTGGTTCCGGCCGAGGGTTTCGAGTTGAAGATGATGCATGTCGGAGCGCTGAACCGGGTCGGGTTGAAAGAGAAGCTCACCACCATGTTCCAATTGCCACTGGCGACGGCCGGTTGCGCCGGAATGCTGCGCGGCGTTTCCGCTCTGTTCAGCATGGGCGGCTATGTCGCGGGCCCGCCGGTCATGGCGGCGCTCGCGCGGCGTGTCCCCATCGTGGTGATGGAGCCCAACGCCGTCCCCGGCTTCACCAACCGCCACATCGGCAAGTTCGTCACCCGCGCCCTGATTTCGTTTCCCGAAACCGCCCGGTACTTTCCCGCCGGCCGCACCGAAGTCACCGGGCTCCCGGTGCGCGAAGAGTTTTTCCAATTGCCGTTGCGGGCGCGCGGGCCGGTGCTGCACGTCCTGATCACCGGCGGCAGCCTGGGGTCGCGCACGTTGAACCGGGCGGCGCGGGAGAGTTGGGCGCTGTTTCGCAGCGCGGCGTTTCCCGTGCGCATCGTCCACCAGACCGGCCGGCCCGAATTCGAAGCCCTGCGCGATGCCTTCGCGGCGGCGGGTCTCGACGGGGAGGTTGTACCTTTCATAACCGACATGCCGGCCGCGTTCGCCAAAGCCGATCTCGTGGTGTGCCGTTCCGGCGCGGGCGCCGTGTCGGAAGTGGCGGCAGCCGGCAAGCCGTCGGTTCTGGTGCCGTTTCCGTTTGCCGCGGACGACCACCAGGCGCGCAACGCGGAAGCCATGGAGCGCGCCGGCGCGGCGCGGTTGGTCCGCGACGCCGAGATGACCGGCGACAGGCTTTTTGCCTTAGTGCGCGATCTGGCCGGCGCGCCGGGCGAACTGGAGCGCATGTCCGAAGCCGCCCGCCGGCTGGCGCATCCCGGCGCGGCGCGCCGCGCGGCCGAAATTTTGGAGGAGGTGGCGCGGCGCTGATCTTTTTTGTTGACAGATCGCGCGGCAGCCGAAACAATACAAAAAGGAAATGTTCTTCCGTCCCCAGCACCTGCATTTCACCGGCATCGGCGGGATCGGCATGAGCGGCATCGCCGAGGTGCTGCTGAATCTCGGCTATGAGATCAGCGGCTCCGACTTGCGGCTTTCCCCCATCACCGAGCGCCTGGCCGCGATGGGCGCGCACATCTACGAAGGCCACGCCGCCGCCAACGTGGCCGGGGCCCGCGCCCTGGTGGTCAGCTCCGCGGTGGACGAGCAGAATCCCGAAGTGCAGGAAGCGCGGCGGCTACAGATTCCCGTGATCCCCCGCGGCGAGCTGCTGGCCGAGCTCATGCGCCTCAAGTACGGGATCGCCGTGGCCGGCAGCCACGGCAAGACCACTACCACGTCGATGACCGCCACGATCCTGAATTATGCAGGTCTCGATCCCACGGTGGTGGTGGGCGGGCGCGTCGGCACCATGGGCGGCTCCAACGCGCGCGTCGGCCATAGCGATTTCCTGGTAGTCGAATCGGACGAAAGCGACGGCTCGTTCCTCAAGCTGGCCCCCATCGTCGCGGTGGTCACCAATATCGACCGCGAGCACCTCGACCACTACCCTTCGCTCGATGCGATCCGCGCCGCGTTCATCGAATTCTTGAACAAGGTTCCGTTTTACGGCGCCGTCATCGTCTGCCTGGACGACCCCAACGTGCAGAGCATTCTGCCCTCCATCAACCGCCGGACCATTACCTACGGCACCACGGCGCAGGCGGACATCGAGGCCGGCCACATCGCTTGCGGCCATTTTGCCAGCGATTTCGATCTCCGCTACCGCAATGCGGCGCTGGGCCGCTTCCATCTGCGTATTCCCGGGCGCCACAACGTGCTGAACGCCATGGCGGCGGTGGCGGCGGCGATGGAACTCGAAGTCAAGCCCGATACCATCCGCGAGGCCCTGGCCACTTTCAGCGGCGTCGACCGCCGCTTCCAGGTGCGCGGCGAGGAGCACGGCATCACCGTGATCGACGATTACGGCCACCACCCCACCGAGATCCGCGCCACGCTGGACGGCGCCCGTCTGGGCGGCTTTCGCCGCATCCACGTGCTCTTCCAGCCGCACCGCTTCACCCGCACGTTCCACCTCATGGACGAATTTGCCGGCGCGTTCAACCAGGCCGACAGCGTGTTCGTACTGGATATCTATGCGGCATCGGAGAAGCCCATCGAGGGCGTGACCGCCGAAGCGCTGGTGGAGCGCATCCGCCAGTTCGGCCACCGCGGCGTCGAGTACGTCGGGACGATCGACCACGGCGTGGACGCGCTACTGTCCGCCGCGCGCGAGGGCGACCTGGTGCTGACCCTCGGCGCCGGCAACGTCTGGCAGGCGGGAGAAAAGGTATTGGAAAAGTTGAGGAGCGGCAGATAACATGGCGCGGGAAAAAAAATCCGGGCGCCGCATCCCGTGGCGCATCTGGCTGGCCCTTGTCGCGCTCGCCCTGGCCGCCGCCGGGAGCGCCGCGGCGGCTCTCAAGCTGCGTGCCTACGCCCTGGCCGATCCCGACTTCACCTTCTCGCGCGATCATAAGGACGCCTTCGCCGTCCAGGGCCTGGTTTATGCCTCCCGCGCCAAGGTGGAGCGCATCTTCGCCGCCGATTTCGGCCACAGCATCTTCGCCGTGCCGCTGGGGGAGCGCCGCCGCCGGCTGCTCGCCATCGACTGGATCGAGGACGCCTCGGTTTCGCGCATCTGGCCCGACCGGCTGTCGGTGCGGGTCCACGAGCGCAAGCCGGTGGCCTTCGTCGGGTTCCGCTCCGGTGTGCTGCTCATCGATCGGCAAGGCGTGTTCCTCGACCCGCCGCGCCAGGCGAATTTTACCTTCCCGGTGCTCAGCGGCATTCGCGAAGACGAATCCGATGCCGACCGCCGCGAGGCCGTGCGCATCCTTCTGGGCTTCGAGAACGACATGGGCTACCTCTTTAAAGATGTCTCCGAGGTGGACGTCTCCGATCCGGACAACATCCGGATCGTGGCGCAGGTGAACAACCGCCCGGTCGACCTGACGATGGGCGGCGAGAACTTCGCCAAACGCTACCAGAATTTTGTGAGCCACTATCCGGAAATCATGAAGCACTCGCCGGACGTGAGAAAGTTCGACCTCCAGTTGGACGACCGGATCACCGCAAAGGAATAGGTTCATGGCAGGGAAACCGATTTACGCAGTGGGATTGGACGCGGGCAGCCGCATGACCCGCATGATCGTCTGCCTCCTCGAATCCGGCCGTCTGCGCCTGTTGGGGGGCGCCGCGGTCGAGTCGCAAGGCTGGATCAAGGGCAAGATCGCCGACCAGGAGGCGCTGGCGGAATCCATCACGGCGGCACTGCGCGAGGCCGAAGCCGACTCCGGAACCTCCATCGGTTCCGCTGTGGTCGGTGTGGGAGGCCCCACGCTGCGCGGCGCCAACGGCCGCGGCGTCATCGAACTCGGCCATGTCCGGGAGATCGAGCAGCGCGACATCAACCGCGTGGTGGACCGCGCCGCGCGCGTGCAGTTGCAGGAAGACCAGATGCTCCTCCAGCTTTCCGCCCAGGATTTCGTGGTGGACGATCACCCGGGCCACCGCGACCCGCGCAAGATGCTGGCCTCGCGCCTGGAAATCAATGTCCACCTGGTCCTCGCGTCCATCCAAGAGCACAATGCGCTGCTGGGGGCGGTGAACCACGCGCACCTGCTGGTGGAGGAAACCGTTTTCGAGGCGCTCGCCGGATGTTACGCCTCCGTCCTCCCCGAAGACCGGCGTGAGGGCATCGCGGTAGTGGATATCGGCGCGCACTCCACCGAGCTGGCGGTATACGCGGGCGATTCGCTCTGCCTGGCTGGGACACTCAGGATCTGCGGCGATCATTTCAGCCGCGACCTCGCGCAGGGGCTCTGCCTCAGCTTCGAAGACGCCGAAATCGTGAAGATGGAATTCGGTTGCGCCAGCGCTGCGTCCAGCGTGGAGAACGCCTTTATCGAGCTTCCCCCGCACCAGAACCGCTCGAACCGCGACGCCCAGCGCAAATTCGTCAACGAGATCCTGGAAGCCCGCGCCCGCGAGGTCTTTCGCTTCGTGCGGTCGGAGATCGTGCGCGCCGGCATGGACCGCGCGCTGATGGGCGGCGTTTTCCTCACCGGCGGCGGCGCCAAGCTCCCCGACCTCTGCGACATCGCCGAGAGCGAGCTGCGCTGCCAGACGCGCTATGGGCTCCCCGTGGGAATTGAAGAGTGGCCGGAAACCATGAACGATCCCGAGTGGACCGCCGCGGCCGGCCTGGCGATGTATTCGGCCAAAATCAAGCAACAAGCCGAGAGCCAGCGCGCCAAGAGCGGCTGGATGGGAAGAATGTGGCAGTAAGAGCGAGGAGCCAGGAGTCAGAAGTCAGGAGTCAGAATGCGGTGAGGCGCGCTGCGATTCTGACTCCTGACTTCTGACTTCTGACTTCTTCTTATTAAGGAGGCACCTAATGGCCCTGATCGATCCCGAGATCGAAAATCTCAAGTACGAACTCGAAGACGAAGCCCGCATCGGCACGCGGATCAAGGTAGTCGGCGTGGGCGGCGGTGGATGCAACGCGGTGGCCCGCATGGTCGCGGAAGGACTGGAGGGCGTCGAATTCTACGCTCTGAACACCGACGCGCAGGCGCTCGCGGCATGCGAGGTGCCTAACAAACTCCAGCTCGGCGTCAAAATGACCAAGGGCCTGGGCGCCGGCGCCAATCCCGAGATCGGCCGCGAGGCCGCGGAAGAAGATACCGACCGTATCGTCGATCTGCTCCAGGGCGCCGATATGGTCTTCGTCACCGCCGGTCTGGGCGGCGGCACGGGAACCGGCGCGGCCCCGATTGTGGCCTCGCTCGCCAAGCAACTGGACGCGCTCACCGTCGCGGTGGTCACCAAACCGTTCGGCTTCGAGGGCGCGCGCCGCATGAAGCTCGCCGAGCAAGGCCTCGGCAAACTCGCCGGCACCGTCGATACCGTCATCGCCATCCCCAACGACCGCCTCCTCGCCCTCGTGCCCCGCGGCACTAGCTTCTTCGATTCCTTCAAGATCGCCGACGATCTGCTGCGCCAGGCGGTGCAGGGCATCAGCGATATCATCGTCACGCCGGGCCTCATCAACCGCGATTTCTCCGACATCAAGGCCACCATGGTTGGCATGGGCTACGCCATGATGGGCACGGCCGTCGGCCGCGGCGAAAAGGCGGCGGTCGAAGCCGCGCGCCAGGCTATCAGTTGCCCGCTGCTCGAAGACACGCGGATAGCCGGATCGCGCGGCATCCTGATCAACATCACCGGCTCCAGCCGCCTCGGCCTGCACGAGGTGAACGAAGCCTGCTCGATCATCCGCGAAGCGGCCGCTTGCGAGGACGTGCAGATCAATTTCGGTGTGATCCTGAACGAAGCGCTGGCCGATGCCGTCAAAATCACGGTCATCGCCACCGGCTTCCAGCCTGAAAACGCGCCGGTAGCCACGGCGGCTCCCGCGGTCCGCAGCGTCACCCCGGTGGTGCGCGTTGCGCGCCCGGTGGAACCCGAGATTCCCGTCGAACTCCCTCCGCCGCTCGCTATCCAGCCCGAACCGGAGCCCGAGCCGGAGCCGATGCTCATCAGCGAAACCGAGCCGCTGCTCGACATGGACGATCTGGACACCCCCGCGTACCTGCGCCAGAACCGGGTGAACTGAGCGTCAGGCGCCGCGTGCGATAATCGTCTTTCCAATGAAAGCCCGCGTGTTTGTTTCGCTCAAGTCCACGGTCCTTGACCCCCAGGGGCAGACCGTTCGGTCCGCACTGAACGGCCTCGGCTATCACGGGATCGCCGGAGTGCGGCAGGGCAAGTTTTTCGATATCGCGCTGGCCGAAGGCGTCACGCGCGAGCAGGCCCAAAAGGAAATCGAAACCATCGCCCACGAAGTCCTCGCCAATCCGGTGATCGAAGAGTACCGCGTGGAAATCCTCGATTGAAAGATTGGTGTGAACCCGTACTGCGGCCCGCCGGTTGCTGAACCCCGCCCCTCTATAATGTAGGGATGTGCGGGATCGTCGGGTACATCGGAACGCGTAAGGCCGTTCCGATCATTCTGGAGGGCCTCAAGCGCCTGGAGTATCGCGGATACGATTCGGCCGGTCTGGCGGTCTATTGCGGGGATGACCAGCTTGCCGTCCGCCGCGCCAAGGGCAAGCTGCGCAACCTCGAAGAAACCATCCGCATGAACCCCGTGGAGGGGACGTTCGGCATCGGCCACACCCGCTGGGCCACCCACGGCCGGCCCACCGAGGAAAACGCCCACCCGCATCGCGATTGCAAGGGCGACATCGTGGTGGTGCACAATGGCATCGTCGAAAACTACCTGCCGCTCAAGCAGCGCCTTCAGGCCGAGGGCCACGAATTCAAGACCGAAACCGACACCGAAGTCATCGCCCATCTCGTAGAGAAGCACTTTCAGGGCAATCTCGAACAGGCGGTGCGCGCGGCGGTAAAAGAACTGACCGGCGTCTTCGCCCTCGCCGTGATCTCCAGGTCCGACCCCGATAAAATCGTGGCCGCGCGCTCCGGCCCGCCGGTGGTCATCGGCATCGGCGACGATGAGTATTTCGTGGCGTCGGACGTGCCCGCCATCCTCACCCACACCCAGGACATGTTCTTCCTCGCCGACGGTGACATGGCCATCCTCACGCAGGAGGGCGTGAGCCTCAGCGATTTCGAAGGCCGCCCCGTGCATCGCCAGGTGCAGCGCATCCTGTGGAACCCCATCGAGGCGGAAAAGGGCGGTTACCAGCATTTCATGCTGAAGGAGATTTTCGAGCAGCCGCGCGCCGTCCGCGACACCACGCTCGGGCGCGTGGGCCAGGAGAGCGGCAGGATCTTTCTCGACGAAATGGATATCTCTCCGGCCGAATTCGCCCGCTTCCGGCAGGTGAAGATCATCGCTTGCGGCACGAGCTGGCACGCCGGACTGGCCGGCAAGTTCATGATCGAGAAGTTGGCTCGCATTCCGGTCGAGGTGGATTACGGCAGCGAGTTCCGCTACCGCGACCCCATCGTCTCCGAGGACACCCTGACCGTGGTGATCTCGCAATCCGGCGAAACCGCCGATACGCTGGCGGCCCAGCGCGAGGCGAAGCAGAAGGGATCGAAGACGCTGGCCATCTGCAACGTGGTGGGCTCGATGATCACCCGCGAAGCCGCCGGCACCATCTATACCCACGCCGGCCCGGAGATCGGCGTCGCGTCCACGAAGGCTTTTACCGGCCAGTTGACCGCGCTCTTCATCCTGGCCATGCACCTTGGGCAGGTGAACGGCCGCTTGGATGAAAGCACCTCGCGCTGCCTGGTCCAGGAACTGCTGCGCATTCCAGCGAAACTGGAGGCGGTGCTTTCGAACCACAGCGCCTATGAAGTTCTGGCGCGCAGCCTGCACTTGGCCAAGGACGCGCTCTTCCTCGGCCGCGGCATTCATTTTCCCATCGCGCTCGAAGGCGCGCTCAAGCTCAAGGAGATTTCGTACATCCACGCCGAAGGCTATGCCGCCGGCGAGATGAAGCACGGCCCCAACGCCCTGATCGACGAAAATCTCCCCGTCGTGGTGATCGCCACGCGCGACGCGGCGAGCGAGGAAAGCCGTATCCTGTACGAGAAGACGCTTTCGAACATCCAGGAAGTGAAAGCGCGGGAGGGTGTGGTGCTGGCGCTGGTGACGGAAGGCGACGAGGAGGTACCCAAGAGTGCCGACCACATCATCGCGATCCCGCCCGCCTGCGACCTGCTTTCGCCCATCCTGGAGATCGTGCCGCTGCAACTGCTGGCGTACCACATTGCCGTTCGCCGCGGCTGCGATGTAGACCAGCCGAGGAATCTGGCGAAAAGCGTGACGGTGGAATAGGTCGGGAAAAGTACGCACCGCCGAGGCGCAGAGGCACAGAGAGAACAACAACCGTTTTGACTTTTTTCTACGTGTCTCTGCGCCTCGGCGGTGAATAAGAAGGGGTAAATTAGGATCGTGGACATCAATCGCTTCACCGAGAAACTTCAGGAGGCGATTCGCGCGGCGCAGTCGAAGGCGGTCCGCTACGGCCACCAGCAGATCGACGTCGAGCACCTCTTGAGCGCCCTTTTGGAACAGGAAGGCGGGCTGGCGCCATCCATCCTCGCCAAAACCGGAATCCAAACCGCGCCGCTGATCGAGCGCCTTGAAGCCGAGCTCGACCGCATGCCTAAAGTTTCCGGGCCGAGTGGCGGGCCCGACCAGGTTTACGTCACCCAGCGGCTCAACCGCCTGCTCACCGCCGCCGAGGACGAGGCCCGCAAGCTCAAGGACGAGTACATCTCGGTCGAGCACGTGCTCCTGGCCGCCATGGACGACACCGGCGCGGCGGGGCGCGTGTTCAAGGAATTTGGCATCACGCGCGAGCGGCTCATGCAGGCGCTGCGCGAAGTGCGCGGCAGCCAGCGCGTCACCTCGCCCAATCCCGAAGCCACTTACGAAGCCCTGGAGCGGTACGGCCGCGATCTTACGAAACTCGCCGAGCAGGAAAAGCTCGACCCTGTCATCGGCCGCGACGAAGAGATCCGCCGCGTCATCCAGGTGCTCTCCCGCCGCACCAAGAACAACCCCGTCCTGATCGGCGAGCCGGGAGTGGGCAAAACGGCCATCGTCGAAGGCCTGGCGCGCCGCGTGGTGCGCGGCGATGTGCCCGAAGGCCTGAAGAACAAGCGCATCGTGGCGCTCGACATGGGCGCGCTCATCGCCGGCGCGAAATATCGCGGCGAGTTTGAGGAGCGGCTGAAGGCCGTGCTCAAGGAAGTGCAGGATTCGGCCGGCGAGGTCATCCTCTTCATCGACGAACTGCACACCGTGGCCGGTGCCGGCAAAGCCGAAGGCTCCATGGACGCCGGCAACCTGCTCAAGCCCATGCTGGCGCGCGGCGAGCTGCACTGCATCGGCGCCACCACCCTCGACGAGTACCGCAAGCACATCGAAAAAGACGCCGCGCTGGAGCGCCGCTTCCAGCCGGTTCTGGTCGATCCGCCTTCCGTCGAAGACACCATCTCCATCCTCCGCGGTTTGAAAGAGCGCTATGAGATCCACCACGGCGTGCGCATCAAGGACGCGGCGCTGGTGGCCGCGGCGGTGCTCTCCAACCGCTACATCACCGGCCGCTTCCTTCCCGATAAAGCCATCGACCTGGTGGATGAAGCCGCCGCGCGCCTGCGTACGGAAATCGATTCCATGCCGGCGGAGATGGACGAAGCCAACCGCCGCATCATGCAGCTCGAAATCGAGCGGCAGGCGCTGCGCAGGGAGAAGGACAAGGCATCGCGCGAGCGCCTGGAAAAGCTGGAGAAAGAGCTGGCGGACGTCCGCGCCGAATTCGACGCGCTCAAGGCGCGCTGGCAAGCCGAAAAGGATGCCGTGCAGCGCGTGGCGCAGCTTCGCGAACAGGTCGAGCAGACCAAGTCCGAAATCGATATCGCCAAGCGGCAGTTCGATTACAATCGTGCGGCGCAACTGCAATACGAGAAGCTCGCGTCCCTCGAACGGCAGTTGCAGCAGGAGACCGAGCGCGCGGCGGCGCAGGACGGCCCGGCCCGGCTCATCAAGGAAGAGGTGGACGAAGAAGACATCGCCGAAGTGGTGAGCCGCTGGACCGGCGTGCCCATCACCAAGCTGCTCGAAGGCGAGATGCAGAAACTCCTGCACCTCGACGAGGAACTGCACCAGCGCGTCGTGGGTCAGGACGAAGCGGTGACCGCGGTCTCCGAGGCGGTGATCCGCGCACGCTCCGGCTTGAAGGACCCTAACCGGCCGATCGGCAGCTTCATCTTCCTCGGCCCGACCGGCGTCGGCAAAACCGAACTGGCGCGCGCCCTGGCCGAGTTCCTCTTCGACGACGAGCACGCCATGATCCGCATCGACATGTCCGAGTACCAGGAGAAGCACACCGTGGCGCGGCTGATCGGCGCGCCGCCGGGATATGTCGGCTACGAAGAGGGCGGCCAGTTGACCGAAGCGGTGCGGCGGCGGCCGTACTGCGTGGTGCTGTTCGACGAAATCGAAAAAGCGCATCACGACGTGTTCAACGTGATGCTCCAGATTCTCGACGACGGCCGCCTCACGGATGGCCAGGGCCGCACGGTGGATTTCAAGAACACCATCATCATCATGACCTCCAACGTCGGCAGCCAACGCATTTTGGAATATCGCGGCAGCTTCGCC
>JAJYLS010000261.1 GCA_021787555.1 Acidobacteriota bacterium
TTAACAGCGCAGACACGTGGCTTCTTGAACGTGGGCAACTTCCAAGTTTAGCTCGCGGCGCCCGCGGAAGCTGTAATCTAACGAAGGGGGAGATTATGAATCTGGCTGAAAAGCATTGCGTGCCTTGCCGCGGAGGGGTTCCGCCGCTGAAAGGCGAAGAACTGGAGAAGATGAAGGCCCAGGTCAGCGGCTGGAACGTGGTGAACGAGCATCACCTCACAAAAAGCTTCAAGTTCCCGGATTTCAAGACCGCACTGGATTTCGTCAACCGCGTGGGCGCCATCGCCGAAGAGGAGGGTCACCACCCGGATCTGTATCTTTCCTGGGGCAGGGTCGAAGTGCGTACGTGGACGCACAAAATCGACGGCCTCACGGAAAGCGATTTCATCCTGGCAGCAAAAATCGACGCGCTCGGCCGCGCAGGCTCCGCGGGCGGCTCCGCGAGCGGCTCTACTGGGTCTTGACGTCCCTCTGGATCTTCTTGATGAAGCTGACGGTTTCGCCGAACGGAGGCACGCCGTTATACTTCTGGACCGCGCCCGGTCCGGCGTTGTACGCAGCCAGGGCGTGCCATAACCCGCCGTTGTATTTTTCGAGCAGGCCGCGCAGATAGCGCGCGCCACCCTCGACGTTCTGCGCCGGATCGTGCGGATTCACGCCGAGCGTCTGCGCGGTCGAGGGCATCAACTGCATCAGGCCGATTGCGCCTTTGTTCGAAACCGCCTGCATCTGAAAATTCGATTCCGCCCGCATGACGCTGCGCACCAGCGTGCGCGGCAGGCCGTACTTGTCGGCGGCGGCATCGGCGAGTTGCTGCGGCCCGGCCGCCGGCTGAGCGGCCGCCGGTGCAGCCGGCGGAGCAGCGGGAATCACGTCATCCGGCTCGAACCGCTGGACCTGGTCCGCGCTGATCTCGATATACCCAGCGCCGGTGTACAGCCGCACATTGGCGCCCGCCTTTTCGTGCCGGTCCACGTGCATCCTCAATCCGCTGGCAAACACGGCATATTCCCCGGCCACGCCGCCGGTTGCCAGGCACAAAAGAAGGGCAAGGAAACGCATCGACCTATTTATTATGACGGATTCCCCCGGAGCGGCGTGGAAAGAAATCGCGGGCCTGATCCCGCGCTTTCGCGGCCTGCTAAAATGATCGCGTGCAGGCGAAGGCGGAGTATTCCCGCGCGGATGTCCGGCGGAAATTTGGCCTTTCCGAGCGCCAGCTTCGCAGTTGGGAACGGCAGAACCTGATCCGCGCGGCCCAGACCTATTCCTTTTCCGATCTCCTGGCGTTCCAGACCTTGCTCAAGCTGCGCGAAAAGCGCATTCCGGCGCCGCAGATCGGGCGCGCCCTGGCTTCTCTGCGCCGGAAACTCGAGGTAAACGAGCCCCTTTCCGAGCTCCGCATCGTTTCCGACGGCCGCAAGATCGCGGTCCACGTGGCCGGCCAGAAAATGGAGGCCATCAGCGGCCAGATTCTCCTCGATTTCGAAGCGCCCGAGCTCGGCGGCCTCAAGGCGTTCCCCGACCGCAAGGGCAGCGCGAGCCGGATCCGCGAATCGGAAGCCTGGTTTCAAAAAGGGCTCGAGATGGAGGAGACCGGCGCGCCCATCCAGCAGGCCGTCGAGGCCTACGAAAAAGTGCTCGAGCTGAACCCGCAGGCCGCCGGCGCGCTGGTGAATCTCGGCACGATTCATTACCGGATGCGCGCCTTCGCCGAGGCGGAAAGGTACTATACGCGCGCCATCGCGGCGGATCCGGCCTATCCGCTGGCGCAATTCAATCTCGGCAATCTCTACGACGAGCAAGGCAGGCTCGAAGAGGCCGTCGAGCACTACCGGGAGGCGCTGCATCTCAACCCCAATTACGCCGACGCGCACTTCAACCTGGCGCTGCTCTCGGAGCGCATGGGCGACAGCCTCAAGGCCGTGCACCACTGGAAAATCTACCTCAAGCTCGACGGCTCGGGCCAGTGGGCGGAGATCGCGCGCCGGCAGTTGGAGCGCTTGAAGCAGGTGGTCCTGCGGTAAGGGTTAGCGCGCGATGGGCATCTCCGCGCGCATGCTCCAATCCTGGAACGAGCCGTCATACAGCCGCGCGAGAACGGCGCGCTGCCGGCTTCGCAGCAATCGGTTTTGGACTGGTTCGACAAAACGGCGTTTACGGTTCCGGTGCTGGGCAATTACGGCAACAGCGGGCGGGCATCGTGGAAGGGCCGCCGCTGCGCGTGCTGCACCTGGGGCTCGGCAAGGATTTTGTTATTGCCGAGCGGGTGCACGTGAATTTCCAGTCCCGTGCCGCAGGACGAACGCGAGGTCCCGGAAGACTTCTCCGGCATCAAGTACTTGACTGTTGCCCGACCCATGAGGCAGGGCTGCTGCGCCGGAGGCGCAATGCCGCCCTGCTAAGGGCTCCGTGGAAAGCGGCAGGCGCTGCAACTTCGCGATGGTTTTTTCGACATCGTAAGGCGCCGACGCCAGCGTTAGCTTGCCATCCTCCCAGAGGGCATAGCACGCCTCGGGACGGCCATGTTTCGGCTGGCCCACGCTGCCTGGATTGACGATCAGCCGGGACTCAACGGCGCGCCGGTACGGCAGGTGCGTGTGGCCGACCAGCACGAAATCCACCGCCGTATCCGGCGCGTCGCTGAGCCATAGCGGCGAATCCTGGCGGCGGTATTCATAGAGCGGATCGGAGGGCGCGGCGTGGCACAGGAAGAAACGCGCGCCTTCGGCCTCGAACGCGGTGTGCAAGGGCAGGCCGCGGAGGTATTGGCGGTCCTCTTCGCTCACCACGGTCATGGTGTAGCGCCGCATCTCCTCGGCCATGGCGCGGAATCGTGGAGAGCAGCGCGGGTCTTCGCCGAATCCGATCGCGTGATCGTGGTTGCCGCGGACCACGACCGCCGCCCGCGCGCGAACGAATTCGATGACCGCGGCGGGATCCGGGCCGTAGTTCACCAGGTCGCCGAGGACCCAGAGCTGATCGTAATCCTCCGGCAACGCGCGGACGGCTTCGAGATTGGCGTGGAGATCGGAAATAATCAGCGCGCGCACGGAACCCTATCGTACCGCCGATACTATACGCTTTGAGCGGTGGGACAGGCGGGGCACCCTCTGGTTCCGCCCGTCTGCGCCGGGGTGTCCCTTGGAGATTGGCTACCTCAATCGGATCCCGATTCCGAAGGAGCGTAGGAAACGGATTCGGCGGCATGCCGGCGGCGGACCGCATTCGGAGTGCCTTGCCATTGCGTGAACGATTCGCGGAACACGCGCCAGATGGAGGCGCGGTTGCTCGCGATCACCTTCAGCCAGCCCCATAACGTGCCCGGCGGAAAATAGATGCCGCGGAAAAAGATGCGCGCCACCAGGTGGCTGATCTTGTACGGCACCGGCTCGTCGGCGATCGCATCCAATGCCCGGGCCGTGGCAGCGGGGCTGTAGGCTTCGCTCCACGCGCCGTGCACCTCGGCCTGCACCTGGGAAATGCTCATGTGGAGCGGCGTGTGCGCCATCTGGAACGGCGCAAAATCCAGCCAGTGTTTCCGCCGGGTGAGGCGGCCCTCTCGCTCCAGGCGGGTGTAGAGCGGGGTCGCGGGGAAAGGGGTGATCTGGCCGAATACCGGCAGGACCGGAGGCCACTGCGCCATCTGCTTCAGCGTCCGCTGCGCCACCCCGCCGGTATCGTAATCGAGACCGAAGATGAACGAGGTGATGGCGTACACGTTGCGCCGCGCCAGCCCTTCCAGCACGCGGGCATAATCCGCCGGCTTGTTAAACGTCTTCGCCACGCTGGCCAGGTTCGCCGGGTCGAGCGACTCCATGCCGATGAAGATCCACTTGCCTCCTGATTCGGCGATCAAGTCGAGAAGTTCCTCGTCGCGCAGCAGGTTGGCGCTGATCTGTGCCACCCAGTTCATTTGCGCGCCCGCCGCGATGATGTCCCGCAGGAGTGATTTGGTGCGCTTCAAATTGATCGCGAAGTTGTCATCCACGAAGAATACGGCTACCTGTCCCTTCGTGCTTCGCGCGCGCGCCTTCAGGCGCAGCAGTTCCTGGACGATGCTCTGGTTCGTGCGGAAACGGATGGAATCGCCGAAGAAGCCGGTCACGGTGCAGAATTCGCATCCGTACGGGCAGCCGCGGCCGGATTCGATGGGGATCAGGTGAAACGTCTCCCAAGCGTAGCCGAAGTGCGCCATGATAGGGCGCACGAAGCCCGGGATACGATTGAATTGCCGTAGATCGAGGGATTCCCAGGGAATCCGCGGGTACTCCTGAAGGCTCGGCTTCCGGTCCTGGCCGAAAGCGTCCAGCGGCGCATAAACCTCCTTCAGTCGCCCGGCGGCCGCATCGGCGACGATTTGCGGCCAGGTTTCGTCGGCTTCGCCCAACGCCACGGCGTCAGCGTGGCGCGGACCGCCATCGCGTCCCAAGGCTTCGTCCGGCACTTCGGTAACGTGAGGTCCCCCCATCACGACCGGAAAACCGGCACCGCGCAACGCATCGGCCACGCGGTAGGCTTTGGCGATCATGCGGGTCATGGCGCCGATACCGACCAGACCGATGCCCTCCGCGCGAGCGAACTCGACCAACTCGGAATCAGTCATCGGTTGCGCATTGCCGTCGATCAGCAGCACATCGTGGCCGGGTGGCGTCAGCGATTGCAGCAGGAACATCCAGAGGTGCGGCATGAAATTCCGCGTCACACCGTTATCGGGGTTGTAGAGAAGGATCTTCATTAGCTGGCGAGCGGATGATGGCCGCCGTGAGTGCTCGGTTGCACGTCTCTTTAGAATATCGCAACCGCCGCGACGCCAAGTTCGGGCTCTTTAAGCTAATTTTCAGGTTGTGTTTCCGCAAACACAATCTCTGCCGCATTCCGACTCCGGGAAAACGCGGCCGCGCGCCGCTACTTCGGCGCCGCCGCGCCGGCCAACCGCAGCAGCATGCGCAAAACCTCGTCGGAGGCGCGAACCAGCGGCGGGCGCGCGGCGCGGCGGCTCAGTTCCGCCTGGATGGCCGGGATCGACTCGGGCGCCAGCGCGAGCAGCGCCGCTTCGGCGTCTTCTTGGGCGTGCCACGGCACCGCCCCCAGTTTGCCGACTAACACCGCTGCTGCCGCGGCCCGGTCTTCCGGGCCTGCGCACGCGGTAGCGATGTGGGCGGCGCTGACCAGCAGTTCGGGATCCTGCTCGTCCAGCAGCCGCCGCAATTCACCCCAGTCCCGGGCATCGACGCCCATATCGGCCAGCATCGCCGCGGCCCTGCGGCGCCGTCCGAGACTCGACGGCGTTTCTTTTTCCGCATCCGGCAGGGCGCTGATCGCGGAAAAGACCAGATGACCGCGCGCGGCGGGTCCCATTCGGCGCAAGCCCTCTTCGGCGGGCGTGCGGCAGAAGTCGTCTTCCAGGGCGCGGTCGAGGCAGGGCATGGCCGCCGCGCGCTCGAAGCCGGCGAGCGCTTCGATGACGCCGGGGAGCAGGCGCCTTTCGCAAAGGCGGAGGAGAACGGCGAAGGTGTGCTCGTCGTGCCACCTTCCGAGATGCCGCGCGGCGGTGTTGCGAACCGCATCTTCGCCGAACGAGAGCTGGGCATCCGTGGCGCGGTCGGGCGCTTCCAGGTACTCGATCAGGACATCGCGCGCTTCCAGCCGCGCCAGCGCCTCGGCCGCCCACATTCTGGGTTGCGGCACGCTCGAAATCCGGCCGTTCAGCAGAAACTCGCGAAGCGCGGGCACCGCCGGCGGCCCGCAGGCCACCAGTTCGTCAATCGCGGACTCGCCGTCCACCAGCGACTGAAGCGCCCGCACGAGCCGTGTCACCTCGGGGTCGGGTTCGGGGTTGTGTGCGCCGGATGCCATCGTGCGGCTCCCTGCCACGAAGTATAATCTGAATAGCACCATTGGTGATGGAGCCCGCCATCGGTGCCCGCGGCGAACCCGATTTTGGTTCGCTGGTGAGCGTCAACCGTCCCGGGCCGCGCCCGGGAATGATTGCTCCTACTCGACATATGAATTATGCTTCTCGAAACTGAAGGCTCCAAGTCTCAAATCATGCATGAGGCCCTCGGTCTGGCGGCCAGTGTCGCTGAGCGCTACGGGATTTCGGCGCTCGCCGGCCTGCTTGCCAGCGCCCGCAGCGCCGCCGCGCAGGAAGAAATCAGCGTTGCCGTCGTGGGCCGGTTCAAGGCGGGGAAGAGTAGTTTCCTGAACGATTTCTTCGGACGCGCCATTCTGCCGGTGGGCGTGGTGCCGGTGACCGCCGTGGTGACCGAAATCCGCTACGGCCCGCGCGAGCGAGCGCGCGTGGTGCACGGTGGCGGCGAGGTGCGGGAGATTCCGCTCGAATCGATTGGCGAATACGTTTCGGAAAAAAAGAACCCCGAGAACGCCAAACAGGTGGCGCTGATTTCCGTCGAACTGCCGGAACTGCATCGCCTCCGCGGTCTCAGGTTCGTCGATACGCCAGGGCTCGAAAGCGCGCTGGCGCACAATACCCAGGCCTCGCTCGATTGGCTGCCGAACGTGGGGCTGGCGCTGGTGGCGGTGAGCGTCGATCCGCCGCTCTCCGCGCGCGATATCGAACTGCTGCGCAGCCTGTACCGGTACACACCCAAAGTTGCGCTGCTGCTGACCAAGGCGGACCTGTTGAGCGGGCCCGAGTTGGCGGAAGTGGTGGAGTTCGTACGGACGCAGCTTGCGCGCAATCTGGCCGGGGCGCCGCAGGTATTCCCCTATTCGATCAAGCCGGGCTATGAGCCTTTCCGCCAGACACTGGAAAGCACGCTGCTCGGCGGCACGTTGGAGTGCTTTGCGGAGGAACGGGACTCCATCGTGGCGCACAAAGCTGATGCTCTCTTGCGGGAGTGCTCGGAGTACCTGACGTTGAGCCTCAAGGCGGCGGAGGCAATTCAGCAGGACCGCGAGGATTTGAAGCGGCAGGTGCTCGGGGAAAAGGAAATCGCGGACGAAGTGAAGGTGCAGGTGCGCGTCGTGGTGCAGCACGCCGCGGCGGGGACCCGCGCCATGGTGAGCGACCGCCTGGAACTCCGCCAGGGCGCCCTGGAGACCGCGCTGAAAGACGATTTTGAGAAGCAGTTTCCGCACTGGACGGCCAGCCTGGCGAAGATGTTGTCCGGGTTCGAAGAGTGGCTGGCGGGCGGATTGCGTGAAGAACTGGCCGAGCTATCCATCCGCGAGCGCGCGGCCTTTCTCGAGCCGCTGCGCAAAGTGCAGACCCAAGTGTTCCGCGCGCTCCAGCAGTTTCGCGACCGGCTCTCGGAGCGGACGCTGCGCGCCTTTGGCGTGCCGCTGCGGACCGCCGAAACGGAAATTGCCGTCTTAGAGCCGGCGGCGCCGAATGTCCGCGTGGGCCGCGTCTTCGATCGCAACTGGGAGCTGCTTTCACCGGTGCTGCCGGTATGGGCGATTCGAGCGAGAGTGCATCGCCACTTTTCGCGGACTGTCTCGCGGGCGGTGTATCAGAATATCAGCCGCCTCAGCAGCCAGTGGGAGGAGAGCATTCACCGCGCGCTGTGGGATGTCGAAAAGGAAGCGGCGCGGCGGCTGGATGGCCTCCTGGCAACCGTGGCAAGCTTGATGGAGAACGCGCGCGGCGAGCAGATTCCGGAGATCCGCGCCGATCTCGAGCGCATCCGGGGGGCGAGGAGATCCCTTCAGGTATGATTCCAACGATTATTCGGAGCCTGGCGAGTTGACTCGCTATTTTCTGATTCTGATCGGCGGCGGCACGGGAGCCGTGGCCCGATATGCGGCGGCCTCTGCGGTGATGACGCGTTTTGGTGGAAAATTTCCACTGGGAACATTCGCCGTCAACGTGACGGGCTCGTTCCTGATCGGGTTTCTGATGACGATCCTGACCGAGCGATTCAATCTGGACCCGAACTGGAGGCTGCTCCTGATCGTCGGGTTTCTGGGTGGGTACACCACCTTCTCCAGCTTCGAGTGGGAGATTTTTACCGCGGTGCGCGAGGGCGCCCAGTGGCTGGGCGCGCTGAACGTCGTTGCCAGCGTGTTGTTCGGCTATGCCGCGGTCTGGCTCGGCGCGCTGCTGGCGCGGCGGTAATAAAAAGGAGACGGCATGCTTCGGAAAGGGGCGGCGAAGAAGGTTACGATCTTCATCAACGAGGACACCCAGCACCATTTCGGCCCGCTGACGGATGCCATCCTGGAGTTCCTGCTGCACAAGGGAGTGGCCGGCGCCACCGCCACGCGTGCGGCGGCCGGCTTCGGCTCGCATCGCATCATGCACACCAAGAAAATCGAGGTCCTGGCGGAACACCTGCCCATCCGCATCGAGTTCATCGACACGGCGGAGAAAATCGACGAGCTCATGCCGGTGCTCTATGACATGGTGATCGACGGCGTCATCGAGGTG
>JAJYLS010000262.1 GCA_021787555.1 Acidobacteriota bacterium
CTCCTTGATCGTGCCCAGCAGTTTCGGGGCGTTTTCGGCGCGCAGTTGATAACGTGCAGCCAAATCGTATCCGCGCTCGCGCGCCACGCGGTCGATGGCAAACAGATCGTCAATGCGTTCGACTATCGACTATCTCCTTGGCCACGGTCTCGGTGGGCGCCAATGCATGGGCCTCGAACAGACCTCTCCGCGCATGCGCCCAGCAGGCCACCTGCACCATCTTCGGCCCGCCCACCTTTTCGTAAGCGATGTAGCCGTCGGTCTGCAATATTCCCTCGAACTCCCCCAGGAATCGCTTCGGTCCTGCCCGCCCCCGGCCCATCTGGAACTCGAACACCACGCTACCTCCGGGGCGGCCATATTGCCACAGATAGGCTTGATGATTTTTGCCCCGCCGGTCGTGCGTTTGCACATCCACCGGATGGTCCGTCATGACGTTCACAATCCGACGAACCAGCGAGAGAACGATCATCCGACTGTACATCGATAATAAGAGAATGGCGATCTGGACGGAAGCTTTGTGCCGCCAAGAGAGATCCGGGAGCTGCGTGACCTGACACGTTCGCGAGTCCATCTGTTGCAGGAAGTGAACCGGGTGAAGAACCGGATTGGGCAGATGTGCGAGGCGGGAAACATCAAGGTATCCAGCGTGGCCAGCGATCGGTTTGGTGTATCCGGCCGGCGCATGTTGCAGGCGATTGTGGAGGGCAAGCGGGACCGGGTGGATGGCGGACTATGCATGCGGGACTCTGCGGCACAAGCGCCGAGAACTGACGCAGGCGTTGGATGGGACGGTGACGGATCACCAACGCTGGATGCTGGGGGAGGGACTGCAGCATCTGCAAGGGCTGGAGGGGCAGATCGCCAAAGTGGAACAAGAGAGCGATAGGCGGATGCAGCCCTACGAGGTGTTGATCCGACGGCTGATCACCATACCGGGGTGGATCGAGTGGTCGCGTGGACGATTGTAGCTGAGTTGGGGCCGGATATGACGATATTTCCCGACGCGGAGCACGCGGCCAGTTGGGGCGGGCTGTGTCCGGGGAATCGGCAAAGCGGCGGCAAACGGTTGAGCGGGCGGACGCGCAAGGCGAACCCTTATTTGCGCCGTGCGTTGGCCGAAGCCGCCTGGGCCGCGAGTCACACCAAGAACTGTTTTCTGGCGGCTCTGTACCGGCGGCTGCGGGGCCGGCTGGGACACAATCCGGCGATTTTCGCGCTGGCGCATCAAATTCTGCGGGTGGCATACACCATGCTGCGACGCGGCGAGAACTATCGGGAGTTGGGCGGCGACTATTACGACCGGCAGAACAAGCCGAGGGTCGTGCATCGCATGGTGGAGCGACTGACGCATTTAGGGTACGAGGTCCAACTGAAGCCGGTCCTTGAACCGCAACCGATGCCACCACTGGACGCCGGGGCAGCCGACCCCGCTCCGCAACTCCCGGAAACCTCCCCAGCCAAGCGCGGTCGGGGCCGTCCCTGCAAGTGCGCCGAACGCGGAATTCCATGTCAGCATAACCGCATTAAATCGGAGGTCGCCAAAACGGAACCTACTGAGCCGAAAGCGGGGTTAGCGCGGGTTGTTTTTCGTAGGACGCGCGGCGCCGTCTCGCCGGACGTTCACTTGCGCGATATTTGCCCGCATTTGGGTTGTCGTTCATCAACGATCCGAGGATGAGATCGGCGGACGGCTGTGCACAGAGCAGAGCCGGAATGCAGATCAACATTGGGAGCTTCATCTCCAGTACTTCGTTGTGAATCCACGTACCCGTCAGAATATTGCAAGACGCAAACGAACTGGTAGACGTGCCTCCGTTTTTGAAGGATTTTGTCACAGCGGCCGAAATACCTCGAACGAGGTGATCGGCCAAATGGCGTGGCATTGCCGTCACCGCCTTCGGAGTTCCGGCACCGCCTCCGTGATCAGCTCCAGGAACGCCTCCGCCGCGCCGTTCAGTTTCTTCTTCCGCCGGTGCACGATGCCCACCGGCCGCGCCAGGCCCGGCGCGTCCAGCTTCACCGCCACCAGCCGCCGCTGCGCGATCTCCGCCTGCATGGTGCGGGCCGGGAGGATGCTGATGCCCGACCCCAGCGCCACCGCTTCCTTGATCATCTGGATATTATCGAAGTGCATCACTAGGTTCACTTCCACGCCCCGCGCGCGCAGGAAGCGGTCGAGCTCGCGGCGAATCGAAAGGTCCTCGTCGAAGCCGATGTAGTCCATCCCCTGGAGGTCCGCCGGGTAGACTACCGGGCGCGCCGCCAGCGGATGCGACGGCGCCGCCGCGATCTGCATCTCTTCTTCCCGCCACGGAATGGCCGCGATCTCCCGGCTCGATTCCGGATAGCTCACCAGCCCCAGGTCTGCTTCGTCGTTCCGCACGGCTTCGTAGATCCGGTCCGGCCGCATGTATTCCACGTGCAGGCGGGCCGTGGGATACCGTGCGGTGAATTCGCCCTGGAGCCGGCTCATCTCCGAAAGCCCGATGGAGTAAATAGACGCCACCCGCACCGTGCTTTCCAGGTCGCCCTTGAGCGCTTCCAGCGCCAGCTCCAGCTCCTCCTCGCGCCGCAGCACGTCGCGGCAGAAGTCGGTGTACAGTTTTCCGGCCGGGGTGAGCTCCAGCGGGCGCTTGGTGCGGTCGAACAACGGCACTCCCAGCCGCTTCTCGACCTCCTGCACGTGCTGGCTCGCGGCTGATTGGCTTACGCCGCAATGCGCGGCGCCTCTGCTCATGCTCCCGGTGGCGGCTATCTCCCTGAAAAGCTTGAGGTCCCAAAAGGCCATGGAAACAGCATACCATAAGAATAGCTAATTCTAGGCAGGCTAAATTTTTCTATTGCCTTATAATCCAAGGCTTGCTATAGTAGTACCCAAGGCAACCGCCGCTTTGAACGAAACTGCCGGCGGACTACCCTCCTGAGGCAGGCGCGTTCCCGAGAGAGAGTTATGGCCGATAGAACTGTAAGCAGCGGTCTACCATCCCCCGAGGGCCTCTATGACCCACGGAATGAACATGATGCGTGCGGAATTGGGTTCGTTTCGCAGATCCAGGGCCGGGCCTCGCACGACATTATCGTGAAGGGCATCCAGGTCCTGGTCAACCTGACCCACCGCGGCGCCTGCGGCTGCGATCCGGAGACCGGCGACGGCGCCGGCGTCCTGATCCAGATCCCGCACAAGTTCTTTGGACGCGAATGCTCCAGGTTGGGCTTCACCCTGCCGCCAGCCGGCGAGTACGGCGTCGGCATGGTCTTCCTGCCGGTCGAGCCTCCCGCCCGGCTGTGCTGCGAGGGCATCATCGAGCGCATCGCCAAGGAGGAGGGCCTGACCGTGCTCGGCTGGCGCGACACCCCCATCGAGGGCTCCGCCATCGGCCGGGTGGCGCGCAACTCGCAGCCCTACATCGAGCAGATTTTCCTGGGCCGCGGGCGCGGCATGAACGAAGACCAGCTCGAGCGCAAGCTCTATGTTGTCCGCAAGCGCGCGGAAAACGAGATCGCCGCCTCGGACATCCAGGACAAAGCCTTCTTCTACATTCCTTCGCTCTCGGGCCGCACGATCGTATATAAAGGCCTGCTGCTCGCGCCGCAGATCGCCCGCTTCTATCCCGAGCTGGGCGATCCCGACGTGGTCAGCGCGCTTTGCCTCGTGCACCAGCGCTTCTCGACGAACACCTTTCCCACCTGGCAGCTCGCGCACCCGTTCCGCTACATCGCGCACAACGGCGAAATCAACACGCTGCGCGGCAACGTGAACTGGATGTACGCGCGGCAATCCGTGCTGCGCTCGCCGCTGTTCGGCGACGACCTGCAAAAGCTCTTCCCCATCATCCAGCCGGGCGGCAGCGATTCCGCCAATTTCGATAACGCGCTGGAACTGCTGCTCCTGGCCGGCCGCTCGCTGCCGCACGCCATGGCCATGCTGATTCCCGAGGCGTGGTCGAATAACCCGCACATGAATCCGCAGAAGCGGGCGTTCTACGAATACCACGCCTCGCTGATGGAGCCCTGGGACGGCCCGGCGGCGGTGGCGTTCACCGACGGCCGCTCGATCGGCGCGGTGCTCGACCGCAACGGCCTGCGCCCGGCGCGCTATCTGGTCACGCGCGATGACCTGGTGATCATGGCGTCCGAGACCGGCGTGCTGCCGGTGAAGCCGGAAGAGGTGAAGCTCAAGGGACGCCTCCAGCCCGGCAAGATGCTGCTGGTGGATACCGTGGAAGGCCGCATCATCTCCGATCGGGAGATCAAGCAGCGGCTGTACGGCCGTAATCCCTACCAGCTCTGGCTCAAGGAAAACCAGATCACGCTCGGCCATCTGCCCGATCCGCCGCGCGAGATCAGCGATCCTCCGGAAACCATGCTGCGCCGCCAGCGCGTCTTCGGCTACACCGACGAAGACCTGAAGATGGTCCTCGGCCCGATGGCCGAGAAAGGCGAGGAGCCCATCGGCTCCATGGGCACCGATACGCCGCTGGCTTGCCTCTCCGATAAGCCGCAGCCGCTGTTCAATTACTTCAAGCAGCTCTTCGCGCAGGTGACCAATCCGCCCATCGATCCCATCCGCGAAGAGATGGTGATGTCGCTCACCAGCTACATCGGCACCGAGCGCAACATCCTCGAAGAGACGCCGCAGCACTGCCACACGCTCAAGCTGCCGCATCCCATCCTGACTAACCGCGACCTGGAAAAGCTGCGCCGCGTCTCGCAGGGCGATTTCCTGGCCACCACGCTGCCCATGATGTTCGCGGTGGAGGAAGGCAGCAAGGGACTCAAGCGCGCGCTAACGCAGCTTTGCCGCCGCGCCTCGCTCGCTATCCAATCCGGCTATACGCTGCTGATCCTTTCCGACCGCGGCGTGGACGAAGATTACGCGCCCATCCCCAGCCTGCTGGCACTCACCGCCGTACACAACCACCTGGTGCGCGAGGAGACCCGCACGCAGGTGGCGCTCATCATCGAATCGGGCGAGCCGCGCGAGGTGATGCACTTCGCGCTCTTGATCGGCTACGGCGCCAGCGCGGTGAATCCGTACCTGGCGCTCGAAACCGTCGCTTCGCTCGGTCCGGACGGCCACCACGCGATCGGCAATTTCATCAAGGCCATCAATAAAGGCCTGCTGAAGACGTTTTCCAAAATGGGCATCTCGACGCTGCAAAGCTATCGCGGTGCGCAAGTCTTCGAGGCCATCGGTCTCGATAAAGAGTTTGTATCGACCTATTTCACCGGCACGGCATCGCGCATCGGCGGCATCGGGCTCGACGTGATCGCCCGTGAGGCGATTCTCAAGCACCAGCACGCGTTCAAGCCCGTCACGGAATCCGATACGCAACTGGCCATCGGCGGTAATTATCAGTTCCGCGCCGGCGGCGAATATCACCTGTTCAATCCGCAGACGATTGCCAAGCTCCAGCACGCCGTCCGGCAGGAGAGTTTCCAGACGTTCCAGGAATACACGGACCTCATCGACCGCCAGAACCGCCAGCTCTGCACGCTGCGCGGGCTGCTCGAATTCAAGAGCGCGGCCGAGCCGGTGCCGCTCGATGAAGTCGAGCCGGCGAGCGAAATCGTCAAGCGCTTCGCCACCGGCGCCATGTCCTTCGGTTCGATTTCCAAGGAAGCGCACGAAACGCTGGCCAAGGCCATGAACCGCATCGGCGGCAAATCCAATACCGGCGAGGGCGGGGAAGACGACGAGCGTTTCGGCGACGACCGCCGCTCGGCCATCAAGCAGGTGGCCAGCGGGCGTTTCGGCGTCACCACCAATTACCTGGTGAACGCCGACGAGTTGCAAATCAAGATGGCGCAGGGCGCCAAGCCGGGCGAGGGCGGCCAGCTTCCCGGGCACAAGGTGGACGAGACCATCGCGCGCGTGCGGCATTCCATCCCCGGCGTGGGGCTGGTTTCGCCGCCGCCGCACCACGACATTTATTCCATCGAAGACCTGGCGCAGCTCATCTACGACCTGAAGAACGTCAACCCGAAGGCGCGCATTTCGGTGAAGCTGGTGGCCGAGGTCGGGGTGGGCACGGTGGCGGCGGGCGTCGCCAAGGCGCATGCCGACGTGGTGCTGATCTCCGGCGATTCCGGCGGCACGGGCGCCTCGCCGCTCAGCTCCATCAAGCACGCCGGCATTCCGTGGGAACTGGGGCTCGCCGAAACGCACCAGGTGCTGGTGATGAACGATCTCCGCGGGCGCATCCGCGTGCAGACCGACGGCAAGCTGCAAACCGGCCGGGATGTCACCCTGGCCGCGCTCCTCGGCGCCGAAGAGTTCGGCTTCGCCACCGCGCCGCTGGTGGCCCTGGGCTGCATCATGATGCGCAAGTGCCATCTGAACACCTGCCCGGTGGGCATCGCCACGCAGAACCCGGAGCTGCGCGCCAAGTTCACCGGCCAGCCCGAGCACGTCATCCGTTTCTTCTTCTTCATCGCCGAGCAGGTGCGGCAGAATATGGCCCGCATGGGTTTCCGCACGTTCGACGAAATGGTGGGCCGCGTGGATATGATCGATGCCACGCTCGACGCGCGCCACGTCATCGACCACTGGAAGGCCAAGGACCTGGATTTCTCGGCCATCCTGCACAACCCGCAGATGCCCAGCCGCATCGCGCGCCGCTGCATCCAGCCGCAGGACCACGGTCTCCAGCAGGCGCTCGACTACAAGCTGATCGACCACGCCAAGGAGGCCATCGAAAACGGCACGCCCATCGAGATCAAGCTTCCCATCCGCAACGTGCACCGCACGGTAGGCGCGATGCTTTCGGGCGAGATCGCCCGCCGCTACGGGTCGGACGGCCTGCCGCCGGATACCATCCGTTTTCACTTCACCGGATCGGCGGGGCAGAGCTTCGGCGCGTTCCTCGCCAAGGGCGTGACGCTGGAGCTCGAAGGCGACGCCAACGATTACGTGGGCAAGGGCCTCTCGGGCGGCAAGCTGATCGTCTATCCGCCGCGCGGATCGAGCTTCCTGCCGGAGGAAAACATCATCATCGGCAACGTGGCGCTCTACGGCGCTACCGGCGGCGAAGCATTCTTTAACGGCGTCGCCGGCGAGAGGTTCGCGGTGCGCAATTCCGGCGCGACCGCCGTGGTCGAAGGGCTCGGCGACCACGGCTGCGAATACATGACCAAGGGCCTGGTGGTGGTGCTCGGCAAGTGCGGGCGCAACTTCGCCGCCGGCATGAGCGGCGGCCTGGCCTACGTGCTCGACGAGCGCGGCGATTTCGCCGAGAAGCGCTGCAACAAGGCCGCCGTGGATCTGGAGGACGCCACCGGCGACGGCGGCATGCTCTACGGCCTGATCGCCAAACACGTGGAAGCCACCGGCAGCCCGCGCGGCCAATGGGTCCTCGAAAACTGGGAACAAATGCTGCCGAAATTCATCAGGATTTTCCCGCACGAATACAAGCGCGTCCTGGGAATTCACCGCTCCGTCACCGTCGCGGCTTCGATGCCCATATCCGACGCGCAACTATCCGAGCCGCGACCGTTAGGGAGCGTGGAGGCCGCCCGTGGGTAAAGTCACCGGCTTCATGGAATACACGCGCGAGCTGCCGCAGCGCCGCCCGCCCGCCGAGCGCATCAAGGACTGGTTCGAAATCTACCAGCCCTTCCCGCGCGACAATGTGCAGCGGCAGGGTGCGCGCTGCATGGATTGCGGCGTGCCCTTCTGCCACACCGGCTGCCCGCTCACCAACCTCATCCCCGACTGGAACGACCTGGTCTACCGCGGCCGCTGGCGCGAAGCCGTGCGCCAGTTGCACGCCACCAACAATTTTCCGGAATTCACCGGCCGCGTCTGCCCGGCGCCCTGCGAAGCCGCCTGCGTGCTGGGCATCAACGAGCCGCCGGTCACCATCAAGAACATCGAACGGACCATCATCGATCACGCCTTCGCCGAGGGCTTCATCCGCCCGGAGCCGGCGCCGGTGCGCACCGGCCGGCGCGTGGCGGTGATCGGCTCGGGCCCGTCCGGACTCGCCGCCGCGCAGCAGCTTGCGCGCGCCGGCCACGACGTCACGGTCTTCGAGAAGAACGACCGCATCGGTGGGCTGCTGCGCTACGGCATCCCCAATTTCAAAATGGAGAAGCACCTCATCGACCGCCGCATCGAGCAGATGCGCGGCGAAGGGGTGAAATTCCAGACCAACGCGCACGTCGGGGCCAACGTTCCGGTGGAGGACCTGCGCCGCGAGTTCGACGCGCTGCTGCTGGCCGGCGGCTCCGAGCAGCCGCGCGACCTGAAAGTGCCCGGCCGCGAACTGAAGGGCGTCCATTTCGCCATGGAATTTCTGCCGCAGCAGAACCGGCGGAACGAGGGCGATACGGTGCCCGAGGCCACCGCGATTCTGGCCACCGGCAAGCGCGTGGT
>JAJYLS010000008.1 GCA_021787555.1 Acidobacteriota bacterium
GTTTGCAGCTTGGCCTCGCGCCAACTCGCGAACCGCCGGATGCGCCCGAACGTCACGTCCTCGCACCGGCACACCACCGTGTCGTCGCGCGGCAGTTTCTTCAACTCCGGCCGCGGCGTGAAGGCCTCCTCCGCCGCCCCCGCGAAGCGCCGGTAAGATTCCCGCTCTGCGAATCGCCGCCGCGCTCGGCCTTCCGCGCCCGATGCCGCATACCCCGCGATCTCGCCCTCGGCAATCGAAAGCTCCAGCCCGCCGATGCCGGTCGCCTCGCCAGCGCAGTAAATCCCCGCCGTGCGCGTCTGCTGGAACTCGTCCACAGCCGTGCCGCAGCTCAGCAGCCTGGGCAACTCGGTATTGGGCACCAGCCCGAAGCCGCAGGCCAGGTAATCGCAGCGCTCGCTCCAGGTGCGCGTGCCGCGCCGCAGCGTCACCGCGCCCGGTTCCGCCGCCACCGGCCAGCATCCCGTCAGATACCGCACCCCCGCGCGCAGCCGCATCGCCTGCGCCAGTTTCCCCGGATACCGCGCCAGCCCGAAGCCGAACCGCATGACAGCGCCGCTCTCTGCCTGCTCCGCCACCAGCGGCACCGGGGCGCCGTGCTCGCGGAGATAATTGGCGGCCGCCAGCAGCAGCGGGCCGCTCCCCGCCACCACCACGCGCTTGCCCGCGATCGGCAGCCCCGATTTCACCAGTGCCTGAAGCCCGCCCGCGCCGGTGACGTGCGGCAATGTCCAGCCGGGGAAGGGAAGAAACCGCTCGCGCGCCCCAGTCGCGAGAATCAGCGCGCGATAGCCGAGATCGAACCGCGCATCGCTCGTTTCCAGCAGCAACCGCCCCGCCTCCGGTGCTGCAATCACCCGCGCCCCGGAAAAAATTTTTGCCTTCGGCAGGGCAGGGGATTCGCCGCGCCAGATCTGCCCGCCCGGCGCGGGATTATCGTCCACAACAGCCACCGCCTTCCCCGACTCGCCCGCCGCGCGCGCCGCCGCCAGCCCCGCCGGTCCCGCGCCCACCACCACAATCTCAAAATTTCCACCCCCCAACCCCCAGCCCCCAACCCCCAGCCCCTGGCTCCCGGCCCCCGGCCCCCAGCTCCTAACCCCTGTTGTGCCGATCTCCATCCCTGGGACGCACCGTGTCTGGCAGCTTCGCACGTGCGCCCGCCCATCCACCGTCACCCGGCACTCGAAGCAGATCCCCATCCCGCATAGCGGCCCGCGTCCTTCGCCGCTCACCGACCGCCGGAACTCCACGCCCCCCGCGCGCGCCACCGCCGCCGACACCATCGCCCCTTCGGGCACCTCCACCGGCTTACCATCCACCGTGACTCTCAACGGGCCTCCTCACCTGCGGAGATCCGGTCCGAGGCGCGACCGTAAGGGAGCGGTCCTGGGCTGCGCCCCGGCGAATACGGCTCGCGCGGAATCGCCGATGCCCGCCCCAGAATCGCATCCGCTACCAGCGCGCCTGTGGCCAGCGAAGTCGTGATCCCCAGCCCTTCGTGCCCCGTCGCCAGGTACAGCTTCGGGTCCTCCGGGCACGGCCCGATCAGCGGCAGTTTGTCCGGCGTGGCCGCGCGAAACCCGGTCCAGCAGCGGATCACCGTCAGCTCCCCGATCCGCGGCATGTACTCCCGCGCGCGCTTCACCATCCGCGAGAGTATAGGCAACTCGACCTCCCCACCCTCCGCTCCGAACTGCCGCGTCGAGCCCAGCAGCACCTGCCCCGTGTGCCGCGGCTGCGCGTTGAACGCCACCGAATCCGCCGAGGTCGAATGCGCGCTCTTGAGGTACCCCAGTTCCACCAGCGCGTGCGACACGAACCCCGGATACCGGTCCGTGATCGCCAGGTGCCCCTTCCGCTTCCGCACCGCAATTCCCGGCGTCAGCTCCGGCGCCCAGCAGCCGGTGGCATTCACCGTCACGCCCGCCGCAATACGCCCGCCGCCGCGCAACTCGATCCCGCCCCCGCCGATCCCCGCCGCTTTCTCGCGCACTAGGTCCGCGCCGGATTTCTCGATCAGCCACCGCGCCGCGCACGGCGGATACAGCACCGCATCGTCCGGCACCAGCAGCGCTCCCGCCAGCCCCGGCCGCAGGTTCGGCTCGGCCTCCGCCAGCGCGCGCCCGTCCACCACCTCCGCCCTCAGCCCCGCCGCATCGTACACGCCCTTCTTCCGCCGGACCTCCGCCATCTCCTCCGCGTCCGCCGCCACCCACAGCGTCCCGCACGCCAGGTAGTCCACATCCGCCGGAAGCTCCGCCGCCAGCTCGATCCACCGCTCCCTGGAATCCCGCGTCAGCGCCATCTGCGCGGGCGAATCGTCCATTACGACGATGTGCCCCATCCCCGCCGCCGTCGCGCCTCCGCCAATCGGCCCCGGTTCGACTACCACCGCCGTCAGCCCCGCCGCCGCGCACGCCGCCGCGCACGCCGCGCCCACGATCCCGCCGCCCGCTATGGCTACGTCGTAGCTTGCGCGCATGATGGCTGGATCCCGTAGCAGAACGGGTCGCGCTCGTCCAGGATGAGGTCCGCTTCCGCGTTCACGTGCGCGAACCCGGTGATGTGCGGGTAGATCTTGCCGTCCTCCACCTCGACCAAGCCGTCGAACACACTCCCCACAATGCTCTCCTGCCGCCACACCTCGCCCGCCCGCAGCTTGCCGTCGGCATACAGGCAGGCCATCTTGGCGCTGGTGCCCGTGCCGCATGGCGAGCGGTCGTAGGCCTTGCCGGGGCACAGCACGAAGTTGCGGCTGTGCGCGCCCGCCGCCGCGGCCCGTCCGAAAAGCTCGATGTGGTCCACCTCGGGGTGCTCTACGTTCACCGCCTGCCGGATCCGCCACGCGTAATCCGTCAGCTCCTCCAGCCGCTCGAATGCCAGTTCCTGCCCGTGGTCGCTCACCAGGAAAAACCAGTTTCCGCCCCAGGCCACGTCTCCGTGCACCGTCCCGGCGCCCGGCACCGCGACCGCCACGCCCGCCGCTTTGCGGTAGCTCGCCACGTTCCTGATCGTCACGCTGCCGTTGGCATTCAGCCGCGCCTCCACCGGCCCCGCCACCGTATCGATGCGGCAAGTCCCGCCTGCAATTCTGCCCATGTGCCGCAGCGTCGTCGCCAGTCCGATCGTCCCGTGCCCGCACATCTTCAGGAACCCGACGTTGTTGAAATAGATCACCCCCGCCTGGCATGACCGGTCGAACGGCTCGCACAGCAGCGCGCCGACAATCGCGTCGTTCCCCCGCGGTTCGTTCACCACCGCCGACCGGATATGGTCGAACTCGCTCCGGAACCGCTCCAGCCGTTCCGTCATGGGGCCGTTCCCGAGGTCCGGCGCGCCGGCCACGATCACCCGCGTCGGCTCCCCCGCCGTGTGCGAATCGATCACTCTAATCCGCATGCTCATCGCGCCGCCGCCTTAGGAAGCGCCGGCCGCGTGGCAATCGCCTCCCGAATGATCTTCAGCACCTCCTCGCGCTCCGCGCCCGCAATCGGCAGCCGCGGCCGCCGCACCCACTCGCTTCCCAGCCCCGTCTCCGCCATCGCCAGCTTGATGTATTGCACCAGCTTGATCTTGGTATCCAGGTGCAGCAGCGGTGTGTACCAGCGATACAGCGCGCGCGCCGGGTCCCACCGCCCAGCCGTCGCCAACTCCCACAGCACGCGGTTCTCGTGCGGAAACGCGTTCACCAGCCCGGAAATCCATCCCTGCACGCCCAGCATGATGCTCTCCAGCACCAAATCGTCCACGCCCGCGAACAGAATGTACCGGTTCCCCACCACGTTGACCAAGTCGGTCACGCGCCGCACGTTCTCCGAGGATTCCTTGATCGCCACCACGCTCGGCTCATCGGCCAACTCGGCGAACATCTCCGGCGTCACGTCCACGGGGTATGCCACTGGGTTGTTGTAGATCATCACCGGCAGCGACGACGCGCGCGCCACCGCGCGAAAATGTGCCAGCGCTTCCCGCCCGTCCGCCTTGTACACCATGGCCGGCAGCACCATCAGTCCGTCTACCCCGATCTTCTCCGCCTCCCGCGCATACCGGCAGGCCAGCGCCGTGGTGTATTCGGCCACGCCGGTCAGCACCGGAACCCGCCCCGCCGCGGCCTGCTTCATCGCCCGCAGCACTTCCAGCTTTTCGCCGGATTCGAGCGCCGTATTCTCCCCGACCGTCCCCAGCAGAACCACTCCGTGGATGCCCGCCTCGATCATCAGCTCGAGATGCTTCGCCGTGGCCGCCAGGTCGAGCGATTCGTCGGAGCGAAATTGCGTGGTGATGGCCGGAAAAACGCCCTTCCAGTTGACTTGCATATTCCCCGATCATAACAACACGCCCTAATGAAGGCATGAGCGTTCCGCTGCGGGGTCGCCAAATCAGTTATAAGTTTTCAGCCAGCCGAGGTGGGACACGCGATTCGCCTGTCGGCGCTCAGGAAGCACCGCCCGCACTCGACGCCCTCCGTGCCCGGTCGGGGCCACTCGCGGAACGCCCGGTCAGCCAGAGTTCGCAAGCCGACAGCCGGCTGGCTGAAAACTGACAGCCAACAGCCAAGAACTCTCTACAGCATCAACTGCCCGCCGTTCACTTCCACCGTCTCGCCCAAAACATACGACGCCGCCGGCGAAGCCAAAAACGCGATCACCGTGGCGCATTCCATCGAGGTCCCCGTGCGCCCCATCGGAATGCCCTTCACGAAATTCTGGATCATCTCCGGCGTGGAAAAAACCTCGTGGAAGGGCGTCGCGATCACCCCCGGCGACACGGCATTCACCCGCACTCCGTACGGCGCCAGTTCCTTGGCCAGCGCTTTGGTATACGTGATCAGCGCGCCTTTGGCCGTGGAGTAAATGCCCGCGCCCGGCCCGCCGCCGTTGCGCCCCGCGATCGAGACGATATTGACGATCGCTCCCTTGCCGCGCCCGATCATCCCCGGCGCCGCCGCCTGCGAGCAGATCATCGCGCTCTTCAGGTTGAGATCCATCACCTCGTCCCAGAGTTTTTCCGCGGCCTCGCGCAGCGGCACGCGCTTCACCAGCGAGCCCGCGTTGTTGACCAAAATATCGATCGCGCCCAGCTCCCGCTCTGCCTCCGCCACCATGCCGCGCAGTTCGTCCGAACGCAGTGCGTCCGCGCGGATGGCCACCGCCTTCCCTCCCGCCGCGGTTATCTGCCGCACGACCTCCTTGGCCCCTTCTTCATTGTGTTGATATCCGATCGCCACACGCGCGCCCAGATCGGCAAGCACGCTGGCCGTAGCCGCGCCGATCCCCGACGATCCGCCGGTGATCAGCGCCCCCTGCCCCGTCAAATCCATGTAGTTGCGCATAGAAAAACCTATTTCATCACACTTGCGGCTTTATTTCCCCGCCCTTCAGCAAGTTGCAATTTTGAATTTCGGAGTCCGGCCCCCTTGCGTGCTCTCCTGGGAAGTGGGAGACCTATGCTCGAACGCCGCCCCTCATCCCGCCATTATCCGCCGGTCGGCGCTCACGCCGTCCCCGCTTTCCGGGCCGAGCCCACCGCCGTTCTCCAACCCGTTTTTTTTCAGCGGCTCACGGCTAAATTGGCTTCGTTTTTCAAAATTGCACTGCCGGCGCTGGTATCCGGGAATTGGGTTCGTTTTTTCAAACGGCCGCGGAGCCTACCGCAGCGTGTCGTACAGCGGTTCCGCGGGCTGCACCGCCGGTTCCTCATTCGCCACCGAAACCGCCATCACGCGCACGTGGTTGTTATTCGGCAGCGTCAGCGTTTTGGCTCCCTTCGGCACCTCCAGGCTGTAGACGAACAGGTACGAATACGCGTACGGATCGTTCTTGCCCTCGGCCGTGTGGTGATGCGAGCAGTACCACCCGATATCCGCGCGCTTGATGAACCCCGGCTTCACCCCAACGAAATCCTCGGGATAGTGCGGCTGGTGCTCCCGCACCGTCGGGATCTCCGCCGGGTTCGCCGAAATCGACCAGTCCGGCTGCGGCTCTTCCTTCCACTGCGATTGGTCCCACTGCCCCACAGACCCGCCCCAGTTCTCGATGCTCACATTCGCCGTCGTGTTGCCCGCGCGCAGCGTCGCCTGTTGGTCGCCGCCCTCCGCCGCCGCCAGCACGTATACGCGGTTGAACTCGCCCGCCGGCAGCGCAATGTTCTGCCCGTGCGCCACCAGCGCATTCGCCGCGCCCGTCCTGGCCGCCGCCAGCTTGAATTTCACGCCGCCGAAAGCCACTTCGCCCGGCAGCATCTCCGCCGGCAGCGCATCGCCCTTGCCATCGAACCCGGGCGTCGTCTTGGCGTCGTCGTTGCTCGCCGCCGCCAGGTCGTACGTCAGTTCCACGGGCTGCGAAACCACCGGCGCCAGTTTCGTCGTCGCCGCCGCCAATTGGACCGCGAACGTCCGCGGCTGATACGGCGCGAAGTTGGTAACCAGGTCGCCGGTAGCCACCGTCGCGTTCCCCAGCGGCTGCTCCTGCGCGTTCATCTCCCGAGCCGCCGTAACCGCCGCCGGGAAGCTCACGTGCACGCCGTTCGCCGCCTTGCCGTCCATTTCCACCATCCGCACCACGATTTCGTCGCTGGCTTCCGCTTTCTTCAGCGCCAGCACGCGAATGCTGGGGTTGTTGACCCGCAGAATCGAGAACTCCTTGCCCAGCGCTCCCGCGTGTTTCGCCGTCGCGAAGGCGATCAGCGGCTGGTCCAGCCGAAACGCCTGCCACACCGCGCCGCCCTGCCGCCAGTCGCCATTGTGTGCCGCGAGGCCGAAGGCGATCTCGTGATGCCCCCAATCCTGCGCCGCCTGGTAGGTGTACGAGTTGCGCACGCCCGGCGACCGCACCAGCGTCAGCCGGATCGTATCGTCGTTAGGTTTATCCGAGGCGTTCTTGCAATCCGTCAGGATCGTGACGCCATAGCCGCCCGAGGCATCCGTCAGATCGATCCACTGGTGCGACGGCACCTCGAATTTCTTCGCCTCCGCCGTGGGCCGCTCGATGGTGCCGACATCCCAGTTGTACGTGGCCATGCGGTTCTTGGCGGTCAGCGGGAATGCGGCTTTGAGATTCGCTTCCTTCGTGTGCCAGTCGATCGAATCGCCGAATTCCACGCGGTTCCCCGCGTCGCCTGCCGAGAGGCTCACCGTCTGCACGAATTTGGAGTCCTCGGTCCCGCGCGTCACCTGAATCGCCACCCGCACCGGCCCGTGCTCCACGATTGCAATCTTCGCCTTTCCGCCCACGTACGCCCGCGGCGCCGCCTGCTCCTGGTCGAAGTCCATGTTCCAGGCGGGCCACTGCTGCGGTTTATCCGTCGAAATGGCCAGCCGGATGGGCGCCGAGAGCAGTTCCTTATTGAGCGATTTATCGAAGATGCTGGCGACGTCGCCGTTGGCATCCACCTTCACCCTGTACCGCGCGTTCTCGAGCTCGGTTGCCGAGGCCTTCAGCCCGGTGGCTGCCTCCGCCGGCTTCCCCGGCTGCACATCATACACCGCATATCCCACCGAGGGCGCCTTCGCCACGAACAGCACCTTGCCGTTCTCCACCTGGCTGGGCACCGCCTGGCCGTCCGGCCCGATTACCCGCACTGCGCTACCGCCGCGCGGCAGCGCCGCTTCCACCACGTCCTCGCGCGCGATGTTCAGCGGGTTGTAGACCACCACCGGCGTGCCCTGCGCCTGCGTGTCCATTCCGGAAGCGATCGCTTCGGTCGCCGACTGCAACACGCCCGCGAACTGGTTCATGGCAATCACCAGGTCGTTCCACGCGTACCGGTAAGCGCCCGGCGTGCCGGTGCCCGCCGCCAGATCGTGGAAGTGCGCGCCCAGTTCCAGCGTCCAGGCGTCGTTCAGCCGCTCCATCGGATACGCCCGGCCGCCCATCCACGCTGCGGCCACCGACGCTTTCTCCGCCGCGTCCGCCAGCAGTTCGTTCTTGCGGATCCAGCGCTTAATATAAGCTTCCGAAGTGAGCGAGCCGGCCGAATGGTTGGTCAGCTCCATCTCGCCCGTATACCGCGGCAGCTTGCCAGTTTCCTTTGGCGTCAGGTCGCGGAACATCTGGTCGGCCGTTGCCGAAATCACCTGCACCGGCCCTTTCCCTACCGTTACCGGCGGTCCCGGAGGCGGCGGCTGGATTTCCCCGTTCTTCCGCCCGCGCATGTGCGGCGGCGGCAGCACCGTCGTGCTCTTGGTGACGATGGCTTCCATCAGCTTTACCGAATTTTCGCGCGGCCCGCCGCCGATATCGCCCGTCCCGTAGTAGTGGTAATCCTTGTAGACGCCGGTCGCTTCCCCGTCCAGGTTCAGCCGGTTCACCCAATCCACGCGGTTCTGCATCATCGCGTGGAAGCGCCGCTGCGCCTGCTCCGGCCAGGCGGGATTCGGCTGCGGCGGCGGTCCCGGGTGGCTGCTCAGGTCGGTCGAGACATCGCCGCTATAGGTCAGCGGATTCAGCGCCGCCACCACGCTCTCGCCGTCCGGCCCGACCCAGACGCCCACGTTGAATGGCGTGCCTTCCGGCGTCTTCTCCGGCGAATTCGGCCCGCCCGCCCGCGCCGACGATCCCCACGTCAGCTTCTGCGTCGAGAAGCCCTTCACCCCCGCGTGCGCCAGGATGGTCGGCAGCGAGGCCGGGAACCCGAAGCAGTCCGGCAGCATGTATTCCTCGCTGGCCTTCCCCAGCTCTTTCCGGAACCATTCGTTGCCGTAAAGGACCTGCCGGAAAATGCCTTCCGCGCTGGGCGCGTTCACGTCGCCTTCTTCCACCGACGATCCCGCCGGGAACCACCGCCCCTGCGCTACGTACTGCTTCACCTTGGCGTAATCGCTCGGGAAATACTCCTTCATGAAGCGGTAGCGGTTCGAGCCGCTGAAGTTGAAAACGTAGTGCGGGTACTTCGGAAAATAAGCGAAATTCGTCCGCATGGTGTTCAGCACGTACTGGCTGATGCTCTGCGGATACTCCCAGTTCCACTCGGTGTCGAGATGCGCGTAGCCGACCACGTACAGCTTTGGGGTCTGCCTGCATCCCGCCGCAACCAGGGCCGCGGCAATCAGGAAAAGCACAGCAGGAATGCGTCTCATGGCCCACAGACTAACATCCCGCGCGGCTGGCTGGGTAGCCTGCTACGGCCGCGCCGCGCCGGCCGATTGGAAAACGGTCACCGCCTGCTCATACAGATCGCGCGGAATCTCGATGCCGCCTTCCCATGTGCCCAGCCGTTGGTACCGCCCGATGGCGTCCGCCAGAACCGCGGGCGAAATTCCGGGAAAGAATCCGGCCTCCTTGGCCGCGATCTCCTCCGGCCGCGCCGTCCGGCTCCATTCCTTCGCGCGCTCGAACGCATCCACAAACCCGCGATATTCGCCCGTCTGCTGATAATCGCGCGCGCAGCACAGGCTGCTGAACGCCACCGGCGGCATCGAAGCTCCCACCGAGGCGGCAATCTCGCCCGCTCCCACCGGCCCCTGTGCGTGCAGGTAATCCCCCGCGCCCCCGCGGAATGCCGCCGCCATTTCTTCCGGCGTGCCCGCATCCACCGCGTGGATTCTTCCCCAATCCACGCCGTTATACTTCACCGCGAATTTCAGCATGGCCAGCGGCTGCCCGCCATGATCCGCCAGCAGCGTTTTGCCTTCCAGTTCCTTCCACTGGAATTCCGCCTGCGGCCGCCGCGCGGCAATGAAAAATCCGTCGCGCCGGTTGATCTGCGCGAAGTGCACCGGCAGCGGTTCGATGCCTTCTTCCATCAGCGGCCAGTTCGACGAGACCGCGGACTGTATGACATCGGCCTCGCCGTCGCGCAGCAGTTCATAAGTGCGCTGCCCCTTGGCGAGCACGCCGTAATCCGCCTCGTGCCCCTCCTCGCGCAGGAACACCACCGTGGTCAGCAGCGGCGTATAGAACGCCGAATGCCGCGATGCCATGATTCGGAATCTCATAGGTCCTCAGCGCCGCCGCCCCGGCGGAGGCCGCCTTCGCACCGGGAACAGCCCGAAAACGCCCACTCCGTCCGTCGTCCCGACGTACACTCTTCCATTCGCAATCGTCGGCACGATGAATTTGTTGCCCGTGCCGAAATGGTCCCGGCCGCCCGGCGCCTGGTTGCTATTGTACAGCTCGTTGGTGAGGTCGCCCGCGTCGTACGCGTGCAGCACCGCGGTGCCCCCGTTTTCCGCCGCCCACACGATTCCGTTCGCCGTTCCATCCGCCGAAATCGCGGGCGTCGTTCCGGGGTAGGGAAATGTGTTCGTCGTATGCTCCGCCGGCGAGAACTGCCCGCCGCTGAAGGTGAACGCCCTCAGGAAATCGCCCACGCCGCCATAGTACAGCCGCCCGTCGAACCACGCCGGGCTCGACCACGCCCCGCTTGGCAAAGCGCCGGACATCTGCTGGTAGATCGCATCCGCCGTCGGACTGAATTTTCCCATGTTGCTGCGGTCCACGACGTAGATGTTCGTGTCCTTGCCCGCTCCCACCGCCAGCGACGTGCCCGGCACCAGCATCAGCCCGCCCGATCCGAGGTCCACGTCGCGATCCGATTCCGCCACGGTATTGTGCATCGTGAAGTAGTCCTGCACGGCCAGCGCGCCGGAGGTCGAGATCTTCACGAAGGCGTTTCCGAAATCGCCTCTCGAAGGAAAACCCGATCCATCCAGCGCCGTGTCGAACGTGCCGTTCCCGGTGAGCAGATAGATATTCCCGTCCGCGTCCGCCGCCGGCCCCGAACCCGAACTCCAGATCCCTCCGTCCCTGCCGTTGGGAATCAGGTTGAGCACGCCCTTCTGCGCCAGCGCCTTTTCGTCGTAGCTCAGCAGCCATCCGGCATAGGACCCGCCGTCGCAATGCGATCCCCAGCTCGCATACACCGTTCCATTCGCGATCAGCAGCCCCGGTCGCTCCACGTGCACCCCGGGGTCGAAAACGTTCTCCGCGCCGCCTCCCGGAAAGCTCGCCTGGATCTCCACCGGCCCGCCAAACTCCTCGCCGAGCGTCGCCAGATCGAGCGCGCGCAGCCGGTGGTGATATTGCCCTGCCGCATCCTTCGACATGGCAATCGCGTACATCGTGCCATGCGGCCCGACGTTCAGGTCGATCGCCGGCGTGGCCGTAATTCCGATCTCCGGCGTGATCTGCCCGCAGTGGTGATCGTCCGACGGAACCTCGTTCGCGCCGAGCAGCGAAACCTGCCGCAACGCCGCGAACGTGTTCGCGTCGAAGGCGTACAGGCTGCCGTGCTCGGTGGCCACGTACACAACCCCGCGAGCGTAGAGCGGCTGCGCGTCCACCTTCCCATCCACGTGCAGCACCGCCAGCCGTCCGAACGTTTGCCAGTTCACATTCGCCGGCTTGAGGAGCCCCTCCTCAAGATTCTGTCCCGTGCGCGCGTTGTCGTTGTGCCAGGTGAGAACGTTCACTTGCGCACACAAAACCGGCGCAATCAGCAGCACTACCGCCCCTCTCATATTCAAAGCTTACGCTACTATTCGCCCTGCGCCGCGAATCCAATTACAATTCGGTTTTCCATGGGTAAATCCGTTCCGGAATCCGGCAGGGCCATCCTCTACTTCCTCATTGGCCTGATGATTACCGGCTGGAGCGGGAACTACGTCGCCGGCAAGATTGCTCTTCGCACCTTTCCTCCCGTGGTGCTATTCACCCTGCGCATGCCCATGGCCGGCACACTCATGCTGCTGGTCTATTGGTGGAAGCGGCGCCAGGGTGCCCCGCCTTCATGGACGCTCCGCGACGTGCCGCAGCTCATCAGGCTCGGCGTTTTCGGTGTGGCCCTCAACCAGTGCCTGTTCATCTTCGGCCTGAGCCGCACCAGCGTGGCGCATTCCTCCATTTTCGGCAACACCACGCCGATTCTGGTTCTGCTGCTCGCCAGCATGCGTGGCATGGAGCGGCTCACCAGTTGGAAAATCGCCGGCGTCATGACCGCCATGATTGGCGTCGTGCTGCTGCGCCTGCTCGATTCGAGTGGCGGGCCGGAAGCCACCCTGGCGGGCGATCTCCTCATTTTCTGCGGCGCCATGGCGTTCTCCATCTTCACCGTCTTCGGCAAGCCCGATGCCAGGCGCTTTGGACCCGTCACGCTGAACACCTTCGCCTACGTGGGCGCCGCGCTGCTGGTATCGCCGGTCACCCTGTGGGAAGCCGCCCACTACCCTTACCGCGCGGTTCCGCTTTCCGCCTGGGCTGCCGCGTTCTACATGTCGGCCATCCCGTCGGTCACCTGCTACCTGATCTATTACTACGCGCTGGCCCGCATGGATGCCTCGCGGCTGGCGGCCTTCGCCTATTTGCAGCCGCTGCTGGCCATCGTCTTCGGCAGCCTCCTCCTGCACGAACGCGTCACGCCGTGGCTGGTCGTCTGCGGCGTCATCGTCTTTACGGGCGTGTATATTACCGAGCGGGCGCGGTGAACGCGGCTTGTGCGATCTCCTCCAGCGTCCGCCCCTTGGTCTCCGGCACCCGCAGCCGCACGAAGAAGAACCCGCCCGCGCAGATCGCCGCGTACAGCCAGAACGTGCCCGCCGCCCCCAGTGCCGCGTTGAGCATGGGGAAGGTGTACGTCAGGACGAAGCAGGCAATCCACAGCGCCGATACCGCGATCGACATGGCCGTTCCGCGCACCCGATTGGGAAAGATCTCGCTGATCAGTACCCAGCAGACCGGCCCCAGCGTCATGGCGAAGCACGCGATGGTCGAAAGCGTCAACACCAGCACCGGCAGCCCTTTCAGCCCGAAATGATACGCCAGTCCGAGCAGCCCGTGAGAAAGCCCGATCCCCGCGCAGCCCGCCAGCATCAGCACGCGCCGCCCCAGCCGGTCGACGAACCAGAACGCCACCAGCGTAAACACCAGGTTGATGGTGCCCGTGATCACGATGTTGAACAGCACACCGCTCACGCTGTACCCCGCGCCGCGATAGATCTCTTCCGCGTAGTTGAAGATCACGTTGATCCCCACCCACTGTTGCAGCACCGCCAGCACGATCCCCAGCCACAACACTTTCCGCAGGCCCGGCGCCAGCAACTCCGACGCCCGCGCGCGGCCCTCCGCGCCGAGGCTGTCCCGGATCTGCGCCAGCGCGCCATCCGCATAACCCGCTCCGCCGATGCGCGCCAGCACCCGCCGCGCGGCTTCCGCGCGCTTCATCTTCGCCAGCCAGCGCGGGCTCTCCGGGACGAAGAAAGCGCTCGCGAAAAAGACCGCCGAAGGCACCGCGACCGCCGTGAACATCCAGCGCCATCCGAACTGCCCGTTCCACGACTGCCGGATCATTTCCGCCGTGGCGCCTTCGGGCACCGGCCGGGCGATCAGCCAGTTGACGATCTGCGCCGCCAGAATGCCCACCACGATGGTGAGTTGGTTGAGCGTCACCAGCCGCCCGCGCCACTGCTCCGGGCTGATCTCCGCGATGTACATCGGCGACACGTTGGACGCCATGCCGATGGCGATCCCACCCGCGATGCGCCACGCGATGAACCACCGAAACGCCGGCGCCCACCCCGTGAGAATGGAGGAAACCGCGAACAGCAAGGCCGCCCCGATCAGCAGTTTCTTGCGGCCCAGCCGCTCGCTCAGCGTGCCGCTCGCGCCCGCGCCCACCAGGCAGCCGAGCAGCGCGCAACTGTTGGCCCACCCGATCTGCTGTTCCGTGTGCAGCCGGAAGAAGCTCTCATAGAACGGCTTCGCGCCGCCGATCACCACGAAGTCGTATCCGAACAGCAGCCCGCCCAGCGCGGCTACGGCGGAAATGGTCAGAATGTAGGCAGTGTTATAAGCGGGTTTGGTCATCCCAAGCCCATCTTAATGGACGTACACCACGGCCGCGGTCGGGCCGGTCGTGGGGCTGCTCACGCCGCCGATCTTGAGCGTCACCGGCAGCCCGTCGCCGTTGATGTGGTTGCCCGGGATCCGGCAGTTGATCTGGTACACCCCGATCATGCCCGGCGCCAGCCCGCTCCAGTCCACGATGATGCCCGCCTGGCTCCAACTTGGGTCGCCGAAGTATAGGTTCACCGCGCCGGTCACCGCCAGCGGGCTCGATGGCGAGGGCATGCCCGAGTTCACCCTCCCGCCCGTGGTCGCGCCCAGGCCGGTGGCGTATATCGTCAGCGGCTCGTCCCGGGTGGCCGGATGGTTCTTGTCCACGCGCTGGCCGTTGGCATGGTAGATGGCCGCTCCGTTGGAGTCCACGAAGATCGCCGGAGCATAGTGCGACACCGCGACGTTAACCCCTCCGGACGCCACGTGGTTGGCGATCGAATGCACCACCAGCGACTGCCGCGTCGCCGCGGTGCCGGGCGGTATTTGCGCGTTGATCTGGCCGGCCGAAGTGGCCAGCAGCGGCAGCGGCGTCGTGTTCAACGTCACGCAGGTGCCCCCCAGAATGGTCGGCAGCGGTGTGGCCGAAGCCGACGCGGTGTCCGCCAGGTTTGTGCCGAAAATCGAAACCAGCCCGTCCGGTGCCACGCCCGGAGTGAAGCTGGCCGCGTTCACTAAGCCGCCGCCCGGCACCGACGGCGCGTTTTGCGTGTTCGCCGGCGCCAGCGGAACGATGCTCAGACCCGAAGCCGTCAGTACGTACGCCCGCGCGCCGGTGGGGCCGATCACCATCGTCCGCCCCATGATGTTTGCACGCCCCGTCCCCGAAAGCACTGTGAGCGGCCCTTCGAGCGCATTGGCCGATGCCTTCACCTGCCCCGTCTTGGCGTCGAGGGTCTGCACGATCCCCGCGTCCGTCACCGCCGCGGTGGCGCTCGAGCGCACCGGCATCGAAAACTGCGCGTAGGTGTTGGCGTCCACCGCCGCCACCGCGGTAACCGGCCGCGAGGTCGTTGCCGTCGTGCCGCCCACCTGGGTCAAAGCGTTGTTCAGCACCTGCCCGTTCACCAGGTAGTATTCTCCGCTCGGACCCGCGGCGACCGGGCCGTAATAGCCTCGGATGGGTGTCGGAACCAACTGCCGGCCGCTCACGAAGTCGTCTTGGGCCGCACTATACAAATATGCCCATCCGTTCCCCGCCAGCACCAGCACATAGTTCCCGTCTCCGGTGGAAACCATGGTTTGCGGGCCGGGGATCGAAGTGGCCGTCCCGAAAATGCTGGGGTTCAGGGTTCGCGGAATCACCGTGTTGCCCACGATCCGCCACATTGTCCCGTTCGACATGATTACCTGCGGCCCTTGCTGGCTGGAGGCGATCATCATCGGCGTGATCACCGCCAGGGACGAGTTGAAGGGCAGGGGCGGAAAACTGACGCGCCCCGTACGCACCATCTTCGTCAAGTCGACGATGCCGATCGTTTCGCCGCCCGATTCCGCCACGTACAGCGTGTTCCCGTCCGCCCCGAAAGCCAAAGACCGCGGCAATTGCCCGGTGCTGATCGGGTCCACGAACTTCTGCTGCTGGATATCGAAAACTTCGATCCGGTTCAGCCCGGGATTGGCGATATAGATAAGCTGCCGCGGCGCGTCCAGCAGCATGTCCGTGAGCCCCGTGCTGCTCGCTCCTATATCCACTGGAATGATGCTCCTCGCCGCTTCGGGGCTGCGATAGTTCTGGAAGACCCACACGTTGGGCGGGATGTTCACTGCCTCCGGCGACTGGATCAGCACCTGGTCCGGCGGCACCGTGCCGGGCGAAGCGGTCGCCCTTGGGTTGAACGTTGCCACCACTTTGCCTCCCGGCGTCGTCCGCAACGCCGGAGAGGTGGTGCTCTGTCGTCCAGTGTTGTTCGCCGCCGCTGCGATCGCTGCCGCCACCAGCGACGCGTTCACTGTAATCCGCCCCCGGCCCGTGTTCCGCACCGCAATCGCCGCCGAACTCTGCGCCGCCGTTACGCCGCAGTTGTCGAACGCCAGCAGCGCCACTTTGGAATCCGGCATGGCAATGGGCGAGTTCCTCAGCGCGCTGAGCGAGAGCACCGTGAACCCGGATTGCGACAGCGCGTAGATGGTCGAGCCGTCCGAGGTGATCACCATCTTTCCGGAAAAAGTCTCCGGAAGCTGGATGCCCTGCGTGGTCAGCAGGTTGCCCGGCCGGTTGACGAGCAACTGGCTGATGTTCGGCCGGCTCACGGGGTTCGCCAGCGGCGCAATGTTGTACGCCGCCAGCAGCTCCGAGCCGTCCGGCAGATATACCGCGCCGCCCTGGTTCGCCTGCGTGGCGGTGTTGTTCAGGTTGGCGCCGGTGGGAAAAGTGTAGGGCGAATTGGTGGTGTTCTGCTGCGCCAGCACGAACAGCGTCGAGGTCTCGAACAGCATCGGTCCCGAGAGGAACTGCGAGCCGTCCGGCGACACCGCCAGCACCGGCGAACGCTGCGGGACAGTGCGGCTGGCCAGCACCACCGAGGAGGCCGCGTCGTAAACAAACACGGTGCGGTTGTTGCTCGCCAGCTCATTCACTCCGACGATGATGGTGCCGTCCTGCGAAGCCTGAAGCCGGCTGTTGCTCGCCAGGAACATCACTCCGTTGGGCGGCGGCAGCGTCGGCGTGTTCGGCGCCGACGGCACCACCGGCACCGAACTAAGCGCCTTGGATGCGGCTACCGTGGGATCGTAGGTGATCAGGACGTCCCGCCCGTTGCCCGTCCCGATCGTGCTGATCAGGACCTTTTCGTTGAACCCCACCGCCACGCCCTCGGGCCTGGCCGCCAGCGTGATCGATTGCGTGGCGTACGCCGGTGAAGACAAGTCGATCACATCCAGCGCCGAAGCGTTATAGCACGTGACGTACAGGTACTGGCCCGACCGCGACATGGCGATCGAGAGCGGCGTGGCTTCCGTTTGGATCGAGGCGGTTTGCTTCGGCGGTTTCGTCCGCGTGGAATAGACTTCGATCTCGTTGGCCGCCGTGTTCACCACGTAAAGCTGCTGGCGCGCCTCGTCCAGCGCGATGTCCGCGAACGTCACCGGGTTCGCCGGATCCGTTACCGGCGTCCCGAACGTGGCGCTCACGGAGGGGATGGCGCTCAAGACGAGGACGAGCAGGGGCCGCAATGCTTGCATTGATGTGTAAACACTATAACCCACGGCATGCGACCGAGTTGCGCCTGACCCGGCGCTCCGCTGCGCGCCAGCCATGCCCCGCGGCGCGCCGTGATAAACTGGAGCATCGCCAGAGTTTCCAGTCATGAAATCCCTTAGTGTCTTTGTATTAGCCTGTGTGAGCGTATTGCGGGCGCAGACTCCGCCCGCTGATCCGCCGCCCGCCCTTCCCGACCTGCCGGATGAAACCGTGGTCGCCGTCCTCGACGATGGCACCAAGTTCACCATGGGCGAGTTCCGCAAGATCTACGCCGTGCTCCCTCCCCAGCAGCAGCAGATGGTCGTCCGTAACCGCGAGGTCTTCCTCAAACAGTGGGCCCTCATGCTCAAGCTCTCCAAGATGGCCGAAGACAAGAAACTGGATCAGCAGAGCCCGACCAAAGAGCAGCTCGAATACGCGCGCCTCCAGGTGCTCAGCTCGGCCGAACTGAACGCCGCCATGACCGACATCGAGGTCCAGCCCGCCCAGATCATCGAGTATTACGACGCCCACAAGGAAGACTACAAGCAGGTGAAAGTCAAGGCCATCTATATCGCCTTCGGCGCTTCCTCCAGCGACAACCGCACCGAGGAAGCGGCCAAAGCCAAGGCCGAGAAGCTGGTTGCCGCGATCCGCGGCGGCGCCGATTTCGTGAAACTGGTGAAGGAAGACTCCGACGATGAAACGTCCCGCGCCAAGGACGGCGACTTTGTCACCCTGCTCCGCAAAGACAACATTCCGGAAGCGGTCCGCAACGCGGTTTTTGCATTGAAGCAGGGCGCGATCAGCGACCCCGTCCGCCAGCCCAACGGCTTTTACATCCTGCGCGCCGACGAAGTGACTTACCGGCCGCTCTCGCAGGTCCGCGACGAAATCTTCACGGCCTTGAAGCAGCAGCAATACAAAACCTGGCTCGAGCAGACCAATAACTCCGTCAAGGTGCAGTTCACCAGCCGCGCCTTCATCGGCGCCATACCTCTGAAGCTCACGCCGAAGAAGGTCACGCCGAAGTAGGGCGTGCGGCGCGCCGCGGGTGCGAGCGTGCCGGTAGGCAAGCCGGCCGTGCCGCTCCTACCGGATCACCATGGTCGTCCGCGGGAACGCGAATTTCCGCCCGATCACGTCGAGCACGTTGATCTGGCAGGTGTAGCGTCCCGGCGCCAGCCCTTTCAGCGGAACCTGCAATTGTACCGGCACCGCCTCCGGCCGCGTGGGCGCCAGTTCACTCGCGCGCACAGGTCCGGCCTGGAAGGCCTTCAGCCCCTTCGCATTGAACAGGCTCAGGCTCACCTCGACATCGCGCGCGCGCGGCTCTGCCGGATCCGAAGCCGCGTCGTACACATCGAACGAGACGTAGAGACTCTGGCTCCGCCGGAAAACCTTGGTCACGCTGGGCACCACCTTCTCCTGTCCGGTCACCAGCGGATTGGCGGCCACGATTTTCTTCGCGGCTTTCTCCGCCGCGCCCACCGCTGCCTTGAGCGGCTCGCGCTGGCTGCTCCAGATCACCGAACTGGTCTTCAGCGCCATGGAATCGGCCACCAGGTCGGGAACCACGAACCGCGTGTCGAACGTGCCCATTTTCCCGCTCAGGTTCTCGCGCACCAGGAACTTCATGCGGTACCGCCCGGGCGCGAGGGTGAAGCCGGCGTCGTAGTGGAAGCTGCGCGCCGCCAGGGTCTTGGCATCGGTGGTGTCCAGCTTCACCTTGATGGAGTCGCGCACCGCGCCCACCACGCTGCGCCGCTCGTCCAGCACCTGACCGATGAAATCGAACTGCGTCTCGCCTCCGCTGTTCTTTTCCGCCAGCGCGATCACCGACCCCGGGATCTTCAGCGAGACCGGCACGAAGTAAGCCAGGGGCGAGATGCGGAAGTAATCCACCTCCAGCGCCAGCGGCAGGTCCGTCTCCGGATTGGCGGCCGAGAGCGCCTCTTCCAACTGCTGCTCCTTGTCCTGCCCGGTGAGCTTCCCCCAGACTCTTTCGGCATAGTAACCCTGGCGGTGCTCCAGCTTCGCCGTCAGATGGTTGTTGAGCTTGACCGATATCTTGCGGTATTTGCCGTCGGGATTCGTGTTAGTGGTGTAGTAACCCAGGATATAGTAACTGCGCATTTCCTTCTGCGCCTGTACGATTCCCAGCGAGAGGTCGTTGCTGTCGAGAAACGCCTTGCCGCCGGTGTCCGAGGCCAGCGTGGAAAGCGTCTCCTGCGAGTCGTTGATCTTCAGCCGCTGCTTGTTCTGTACGCTGCCGCTGAAAACGCCGGCGCCGCGCGTGGCGCCCCGGCGCGCGGAACCGCCCGGCGGGGCGGCGATCAACCCCCGCGCATCGACCGGATAAATCGCCAGGTTCGCCTTGACCGCCGCGTTGATGGACGCTTCCAGTTGCGCCTGGTTTTCGATGCCCGTCTTGCCCACGCCGCTCGAAAAATAGATCAGCGCCTTCTTCTCCGGCAGCGCGGAAAGCTTGCGGGTGGCGTCTTCGATGGCCGCCAGTTTGCGGTCGGTATTGAAGATGTTGAACTCGCTCTCGTCGGCCACGAACGCCGAGCCGGTGTCCTCTTCATCTTCGTCGCCGGTATCCGCCATGTCCGCCAGTTCGGCCATCTCGCCGATCGGCAGCGCGTTGATCACGTCCCGCAGCACGTCGCGGTCCGAGGTGAAATCCGTCTTCACCTGGATGTCGGCGGTATACAGCATCACGGCTACCAGGTCCGACGGCGTGATCTGGGTGTCCAGGAATTTGAGCGCCGCCTCCTGCGCGCGAAGCTGCTCGGGCATCTCCATCGACGAGAAATCGAAGAAGAGCACCAGCAGCCGCTTGTCGTGATACTGCACCTTCCCCGGGTCTTCCGCCGAAATCGTGGTCACCGGATCTTCCGGCAGCACGTCCTTATCCTGAATCGAGGGTGGCGGCGCCGGCGGCGCCGGCTCCTCGCTGAGCTTCTGGAACTCGAAAACCGAGATCTTCTGCGGTTTCCCGTCCTCCAGGACAGTGAAATCCTTCGCCTTGAGATTGTCGATCGGGCTGCCGGCCTTGTCCTTCACCGTGACGTCCACGATCACCAGGTTCGAGGTGGCGGTGAACTTGATGTTCGGCAGGTTCTGCGTCGGGGTCTGCGCGCCGGCGATCAGCGCGATCAACGCCAAAATGGCTGTCTTTCGCATGTCTAGAAGTTAAACCGCAGGGTCAAGGTGACGATCCGTGTGCCCAAGGCCGCGATCGGCAGGCCGTAAGTGGCCGAGTTAATCACCGTCCCAACGTTAGTAATTACGACGTGGTTCAACGCATTATTCGCCGACAGGCGAAGCTGAAACTGGCGCTTGGTCTCGCCGAAGCGCCACACGCGGTTGATGGCCGCGTTCAGCGAGGTCCGGAAGAGGCCCGGAATGGTGTTGCGTCCGGCGTCGCCGTATTCCCCGGCGGGCGGCAGCGTGAAGGCGTTCAGGTTGAAGTACGGAAAGTCGCCGTCGTTGATGTCCGCTCCGGTGGCCTCCGCCCGCCCGCTGCCGAATGCCGCCGTGCCCCCGGTGTTGGCCAGGTTTCCGGAAACGCGCGCGGTCAGCGGCAGGCCGGAAATGGCGGTGAATCCTCCGGTGAGCATCCACCCGGTGAACGCCTTGGTTTTCCAGCCGCCGTTGCGCCACAGGCCATGAACGCCCACCGGCGAGGAAAGTACCCACTGCACGGAAAGCCGGTGCCGGGTGTCGAACGTGGAAAGGCCCCGCTCGAGCCGCAGGTTATCGGGGTTCTGCGCCACCACGCCGCCGCCTCCGCCGAAGCTCGAGGCATTATCGATGGATTTCGAGAACGTATACAGCGCCACCGCCGAGATGCCCCGCTGGAAGCGCCGCGTCAGCCGCACCTGCCCGGCATGGAAGATCGAATTGCCCTGCGAGGTCTCGTAGGTGAAGCCGGTGGCATTGCCGATCTGCAACCGCTGCTGCGCGGTCAACGGCGAGCCCGGCGGCGCGCGGTTGGGCTGCTCCGTGATGTCCAGCCCGGTGCCCTTCGTGCCCAGGTATTCCACCTCCACCAACAGCGCCTGCGGCAGCGTCTGTTGCAGCGCCAGCGTCCACGTCTGGGCGTAAGCCGGCTGCCAATTGCGGTCGATGGCATAGGTGTTGGTGACGGTCTGCTTCGGCGCCGCGGGGAATCCGTTCTGGAGAGTCAGGAGGTTCGTGGAACTCGTGCTCAGCGATGCGGTCGTCGCAAACGGCGGCTGCACCGCCATCCGCGCCGCGAACTGCCCATACGCCGACCCGCTGTAGAAAATCCCATAGCCGCCGCGAATCACCGTGCTGTGGCTCGAAGACGGGCGGTAGGAAAATCCGAACCGCGGCGAAAAATCGAGCGGCGCCGAATTGATCATGCTGGACGGAAACTTTCCCGAATACGGCCCCACGGGATGTCCCGGCGTCACTACCGCTACGCCGTTCATCGCCGGGCTGATGTCCATATTGGCGAGGTGCCCTTGCAATTCCGTATACGGTGCGAAGAATTCATACCGGATCCCGAAATTCAGCGACAAGTTGTGCCGTACGCGCCAATCGTCCTGCGCGTACCCGTTGGTCGACCAGCTTCGGAAATAATTGTTGGCACTGCCGATCCGCAGCGAGCTGGTCTGCGGCATCCCCAGCAGAAAATCGGCGAAATCGAAACCCGTGCCCGGGAGCGGCTGCCCGTTGGCGTCGAAGCCGCTGGTCAATAGGCCGCTGAAGCTGAACGTCCCGCGCGAGTTCGCGTATGACAGGCTATTCTGCTGCAACCGGCGGTAGCCGTACCCGAACGTGAGGTTGTGCTTGCCCTTCACCACGTACGTCAGGCTGTCGCTGAGGTTCGCCGTCTGGTTCCGGTACACCGAGGCCGAACCGTCCGACAGCGCGCCGAAATTGGTGAACGAGAGGTTCGGCGGGCCGTAATTGATGGGGTCCTGCGACGGCCCCACGATGCCCAACTCCGCGGCGACGTTGTCGCCGTATGCGAAGTACGGCGCCATCGTACCGATGCTGCGGCTGAGGGCAAAGTTCAGGCTGTTGTACACCCGCGGTTTGAAGCTATGGCTCCAGCCCGCCGCCGCGCTCATCCCGTATCCGCCCGACGTGTCGCGGAAGCCGAAAACGTGCTGGGTGGTGGCATCGTGCCGGCTGTACTGCCCGCTGAAGCTCAGCCGGTCCTTGGTGGAGATCGGCGCGATCAGCCGCGCGCTCATGCTGTCGCTCGTGCTCGGCACCGCGGTGACAAGCTGATAGTTCTGAACGATACCGCTATAGGCGGGCAGCGGGAAATATCTCAGCAGCCCCTGCGCCGCGGGATTGATCCGGCTGGCGGGGATCACGTTTCCGGGAAATGGATTGTGGTTCGTGGGATCGAAGATCTGGACGGGCGCGTTGGTATACGCCTGCGAAAAATCGCCCGCGCGCTCCAGTGCCGTGGGCAGCGACGACGCCGCAGTGTACGGGCTGCGCGCGCGCCGTCCCGTGTAGTTAAAATAGACGAAAAAGCGATCCGAGCTGTACAGCTTCGGGATGGCGAGGGGCCCTCCCACGTTGATTCCGAAGCGCGCGTTGGCCGACGCGGGCTTGATCACCGTCTGCCCGTTCAGCGAATACGGCGCGGCGTTCAGCACCGAGTTGTTCAGGTCGAAGTAAGCCGACCCGCGATATTTGGGCTGCGTCCGCTTGTTCCCGAACGCGATGAACTGGCCGTTATACGGCGCGCGCCGCGACTGCTTCCGGCTGGAACTCTTTCCCGCCTTGCGGAGGGACTTGGCGCTCGCCTGCACGCTCGGCCGTCCGCCGGCGGGCGACGCGTTGTACGAATCCAGGCCGAAGCCGCCGGACGCTCCCGCGGCGCCAAATCCGCCCATGCCCAGCGGATCGACTCCTTTGCCGCTGAAGCCGATGTCCTTGGCGGCGCTCGGCATGCCGCTCGGCGCCGCCGGGCCGGCCGAAGCGCCGCCATGCGAGTGCGCGTGCCGCACTTCGCTGGCCGCCGCCGCGAGGCCGCCGCTGGTGCTGCCGGTCATCAGCAGCGAATCTTCGGACGCCGGTTCCGGTTCCGCCGGAGGAGGCAGTTTCGCCTCGGCAGCAAGTTGCTGCTGCCCCGCCGCGGTGGGCGAAACGTCCACGCTCTGGAAGCCTGGGGTTGGTGCTGGCGAAGGGCTTGTGGCGCCCGGTGCGTGAACGGGCGCAGAGGGCGCCCCAAGGACAGGCGAATCGCCTGTCCCACCTTTCTCGCCCGGCCGCGGCATCTCGATTGTCCAATCGCGATACGCCGGCTCCATCTCCACCGTGACCTCCGCGCGGGCCGGTAAGAATCCCGGCATGGTGACCTCGATCTCCCACACGCCGGGCGTGAGATCGAGTGAATACCTACCGTTCTCGTCGGTGAAGGCGACCACGGTCGCTCCGCCCTGCCGGGCGGTCACCGTGGCCCCGGGGATGAATTGATCGGCGGCTCGCACCGAGCCGGTCTGCTGAGCAACAGCCACTAACGCGCTGCCCAGCAAGAGGACACTAATGGCAATAGGTCGCACGCGGTCTTAACCCTATTTCACCCGCGTGCGAGCCTAAAGTTGCGTTTTTTTAAAGAGTATCTTTCGGACTAAAGGCCCTTTTTCGCCAAAAACGCGATCAGGTCCACAACGCGGCAGGAGTAGCCCCACTCGTTGTCGTACCAGGCGACCACCTTCGCCAGGTTTCCGTCCAGCACTTTGGTCATCTGCGAGTCCACGATCGAGCTGTTCGGGTTGTGCAGCATGTCGCTCGACACAACCGGGTCTTCCGTGTAGCCGAGGATGCCCTTCAGCGCACCTTCCGACGCTTTCTTGAGCGCGCCGTTCACGTCTTCGGTGCTGGCGGGTTTATCGAGCACCGCCACCAGGTCCACCACCGACACATCCGGCGTCGGCACGCGCATCGAGTACCCGTCCAGCTTGCCCTTCAACTGCGGCACCACCAGCCCGATGGCCTTCGCCGCTCCGGTGGTGGTCGGGATCATGTTCAGACCGGCGGCGCGGGCGCGGCGCAGGTCCTTGTGTGGAAAGTCCAGCACGTTCTGATCGTTCGTATAGCTGTGAATGGTGGTCATGGACCCCTTCTGAATCCCGAAGGTGTCGTTAAGGACCTTCACCACAGGCGCCAGGCAGTTGGTCGTGCACGAGGCGTTCGACACGATGTTGTGCCGGGCCGGGTCGTACATGTTGTCGTTCACGCCCAGCACGATGGTGATGTCTTCGTTCTTCGCAGGCGCCGAGATGATGACTTTCTTCACGGTTCCGCGAATGTGCTTGCAGGCTTCCTTGGCGTCGGTGAATTTGCCGGTGGATTCCACCACGACCTGCGCGCCCACCGAGCTCCAGTCGAGCTGCGCCGGATCCCTCTGCGCGAAGACCTTGATCTTCTTCCCGTCCACCGTAATAGACTCGTTGTCGTACTTGATCTCTTCCTGGAGCGGTCCCAGGACGGAATCGTACTTGAGCAGGTGGGCCAGGGTCTTGGTGTCGGTAATGTCGTTTACCGCCACGAATTCCACGTCCTTCCGGTGCAGGCCCGCGCGGACGATATTCCGGCCGATGCGGCCGAAGCCATTAATGCCAACTTTAACTGCCATTTTTTCTCCTGTCTGGAATGAGGGGTTAACACATAGGATATCAGGACCGCTGTATCCGCGGCAACCAGCCGCGCCCCCCCAGCCCCCGCGGAGAAGGTACAAGCCTTTAATCTACTGTTAATTGACCCTTCTTTGTACACACCGTTACAATCGGGTGTGCGCATGGCGCGCTTCGGTTAATCGCTCGCCCGCGAGTACATCACCTTGCCGCCCACGATGGTGTACACCACCTTTGTCGCCGGAATCTCATCCTCGGGAATCGTCAAGATGTCGCTCGACAGCACCGTAATATCCGCCAGCTTGCCCACCTCCAGCGACCCCTTCCGCTTCTCCTCGAAGGCCATGTAGGCGTTGTTCCACGTGTACGAGCGCAGCGCTTCCTCGCGGCTCATGCGCTGGTCCGGATAGAAGCGCGTCCCGTCCTTCAGCTTCCGGCTCACCGAGGCGTAGTAGCACGCGATGGGGCTCACGTCCTCCACCGGCGTATCCGTTCCGTTGCCCACGATGGCGCCGCTCTGCATGAGCTTCTGCCAGACATACGCGCCCTCTTCCGCGCGCTTCGCTCCCAGCCGCGCGATCACGTACGGCCCATCCGACGTGCAATGGATTCCCTGCATGGCGGCGATCACCCCAAGCTGCGCGAACCGCGGCATGTCCGCCGCGCTCAGGTGCTGCGCATGCTCGATGCGCCACCGCAGGTCCCTCTTCTCCGGATGCGCCTTGAACGTGTCCTCGAAAATATTCAGCGTCTCGCGGTTCGCGCGGTCGCCGATGGCGTGCACGCAAAGCTGGTACCCGTGCTGAATCGCCAGTTCCGCCGTCTTCCGGATATCCGCCGGCGGCTCTTCGTTGAACCCCGTGCTGTCCGGTTTATCGCTGTACGGTTCGAGCAGCCACGCCCCGCGCGAGCCCAGCGCGCCATCCATGAATTTCTTGATTGCGCGGACGGTGAAGAAATTCCCGCCCACCCCGATCATGCGGTATTGGTCCAGCTTCGGCGCGAGTTCCGCGTTCGGCTCGCGCAGCATCATCCAGATGCGCAGCCGCAGCTCATGATTTTCCGCCATGCGCTTCATGGTGTCCACCGTGGAAAACGGCGAGCCCGCGTCCTCGAAGCTGGTAATCCCTTTCGCTAGGCATTCATCGCTCGCCAGTTCGATCACCCGCCGCAGGTGCGCCGCGCGCTCCGCCGGTGTTTGCCGCGCCTCCGCTGCCGCGCGAGCCCGGCTCACCAGCCCTTGCGCCGCCTCCCGCAGCAGGCCCGTCGGATTGCCCTGCGCGTCGTGCAGTACTTCGCCGCCGGGGGGATTCTTCGTTGCCCGCGTGATGCCCGCTTCCTCCATCGCCTTGGCGTTCACAAAGGCCGCGTGCCCGCTGGCGTGCTCCAGCAGCACCGGATTGTTCGGTGAAACCGCGTCCAGCGACGCGTGCAGCGGAAACCCCTCGACGTTCGGCTGCGGTGGCCGCACCCATTTCGATTGGTGCCAGCCGCGCCCGACGATCCACTCGCCCGGCGGTGCCTGCTTCGCCGCGCGCCCGACCTGCGCCACGATGTCGTCCCACGTGCGCGCCTGGCGCAGGTCCAGCCCCAGACGAAATTCTCCGAGCCCGGTGAAATGTCCGTGCCCCTCGATGAACCCCGGGATGGCGAGCATGCCGTGCAGATCGATCACCCGGGTCTTCGGCCCGATCCACTTCCGCGCCTCCGCATCGCTTCCCAGCGCCACGATGCGGTCGCCGCGCGCCGCCAGCGCCTGCACCACGGGCGCCGCGGCGTTCTCCGTCACGATCTTTCCGTTGCGCAACACCAGATCGGCCGGTTGCGCCAACGCGACCGCCGCCAGCGCCGCCGGCGCAGCGAGCAGGGACATTCGCATAGCCATCATTTCACCACGGAGACACAGTTCTCCGTGTCGGGGCGCCCTCTGGGCCAGCCTCCGTGGTGAATTCTTGATATATATAACGAACATGCCTCAGAAAAAATACGCACTCCTCTTCCTTGGCGCGTGCGCCGCTGTCGTGTTAGCGCTCGCCGCCGCTCGCCCGCAGGTCCGCGCGGCGCGCGCCGCTGCCGCACCCCCGCCCGCGGATGATACCATCGCGTTCCGCGTCGTTTTCGGCTACCGGCGCGTCGCCGCCAAGCCCTACGACGGCAGCGTCTCCGTCACCGGCGGCACCCTGCGCTCGCTGGAGCCCTGGCGCTTCACGCAAACCGACGCCATTCAGCCGCCCAATTCCTGGAAGCTCGAAATCCACCGCCTGGTCTTCGAGAACCAACCCGATAATCCCACCTCCGTCGCCGCCAGCGGCATCCCGACGCGCAATCTTGTCCCCGCCGGCCTGTTCGTGACCGTCGATAGCGGGGCCTCCTCCGCCAACTTCCAAACCGCGCAGGGCAATTTCTCCGTCCCCATCCGCGATCTCGCGTGGGGCCGCGTCCTCTGGTTTCTCGACGGCGACGTCCGGGTCGAGCGCATTCCCGGCCCGCAAAAGATCTCGCCGACGAACGCCGAGCAGCACGATTATCCTTCCATCGCCGTCACCCGCTCCGGCGATGTCTGGCTCGCCTGGCAGGCCTACCAGGACCGCGGCGATCACGTCTACGTCCAGCGGCGCGGCAGCGCGCCCACGCGCCTCACCACGGAAAAGGGCGACATTTACCGCACCTCCGTTGCCGAGGATCCCGACGGCCGCATTCACGTGGCTTGGTCCGAGCGCCACGGCACCGATTGGAACCTCTACGAACGCATCTTCGACGGCCGCAACTGGTCGCCGCGCGCGCAGATCACCCGCGGCAACGTGCCCAACATCTTTCATAAGTTCGCCGCCGGCCCGCGCGCCCTCAACCTGGTCTGGGTCGGATTTGAGAACGGCGAATCCTACCTCTACGCCGCTTCCTACACCCGCTCCAGCGGCTGGTCGCAGCCGCAGCGCGTCGGCGGTCCGAGCGTCTGGGCACCCGACGCCGCCTGCGACCGCGACGGCAACTTGCACGTCGCCTGGGACAGCTACATCAACGGCAACTACGATATCTATTACCGCCGTATCGCCGCCGATGGCACGCCCGCTGCCGTCGAGCAGATCACCAAATCGCCCGGCTTCAACGCCCATCCCTCGCTCGCGATCGATGGGCAGGGTCGCCCCTGGCTCGCGTGGGATATGTCAGGCGCCAATTGGGGCAAGGATTGGAACCACCAGGACCAGAACCGCTCCACCGTGCTTTACAAGGACCGCTCCATCAAGGCGATCGTGAAAGATGCCGGCGTCTGGAAGGACGCTCCCGATTTTTCCACCGCCGTCCCCGAGCGCATCGACCGCTACTGGGAGTTGCCCCATCTCGCCTCGGATTCCACCGGCCGCATCTGGGCGCTCTTCCAGGTCCGCACCAGCGTTTCCGTCAACCGCATCGATTACTGGGCCTCGGGCGCGCTCTGGGACCTCTATCTCACCACGCTCGATCACGGCGCCTGGCAGCCCGCGGCCTTCATTCCCCATTCGAGCGGCCGCAATGAAGTGCCGTTCCAGATCGCCGGCGGCGGGTCCTCCGCCCCCGGCATCTGGATGACCTGGGCCACCGACGGCCGCACGCTCAAGGTCGCCAACACCGGCAACTACCAGGCGCCCAGCATGGTCCATTACGACATCTATGCCGCCAGCGCGGCCGCTCCGCCGGCCTCCGGCACGACGCCGTTGACCGCCTTCACCGAGTTCCAAGGCCGCCCGCAGGTGATGCATCCCAACGAGCGTGAGGATGTGCGCCGCATCCGCACCTACCGCGCCACCGCCGATGGCGCCGAACTCCGCATCCTGCGCGGCGATTTTCACCGCCATTCCGACATTTCCAACGACGGCGCCGGCGACGGCTCGCTCGAAGATTTCTACCGCTACATGATGGACGCCGCTTCCATGGACACCGGCATCATCACCGATCACAACGACGGAGGCGACGTCGAGTACAACTGGTGGCGCATCGAAAAATCGGAAGATCTCTTCCACATCCCCGGCGGCTACACCCCGTTATTCGGATACGAGCGCAGCGTGAATTATCCCAACGGCCACCGCAACGTAGTCTTCGATCACCGCGGCGTCAAAACGCTCCCCGTGCTCCCCGGCGAGATGCGCGGCACGATCAACAGCGGCCCTCTGGTTTACCCCTACCTCCGCCAGAACCGCGGTATTGCCATGGAGCACTCCCTCGCCACCGGCCAGGGCACCGACTGGCGCGACAACGATCCCGACCTCGAGCCCCTGGTCGAAATCTACCAGGGCTACCACGCCGCCTACGAATATGAGGGCGGACCGCGCGCCGAGAGCGACAACGACCACATCCTCATCCACGGCGGCTACGAGCCCAAAGGCTTCTTCTGGAACGCGCTCGAAAAAGGTTACAAGCTCGGCATGCAGGCCAGCTCCGACCACATCTCGACGCATTGCAGCTACACCCTGATCTGGTCGCCCTCGACCGACCGCGCGGCCATCGTCGAGAGCATGCGCCACCGCCACGCCTACGGCGCCACCGACAACATCGTCCTCGATTTTGAAGCCGTGGACGGCAACACCACCCACATGATGGGCGACATCGTCACCGCCCCGCGCGGCCTGCGCCTGCACATTAAGGTGCTCGGCACGGATACCATTACGCACGTCGACCTGATCCGCAACAGCGCCATCGTTTACACGCTCTCGAACCCCGGCAAGAAGGACGTGGACTTCAACTACGTCGACTCCGCCCCGATTTCCGGCACCAACTGGTACTACGCCCGCGTCACCCAGATCGACAAGAACCTCGCCTGGAGCTCGCCGATTTGGGTGACGTACCGGTAGCTCAGAACTCGTATCTCAGACGCGCGTCTACGCTGCGCGGCGGCGCGATCGCCGTTCTGCAAAGCTTCGGTCACCGGAGCGTAATGGGCATCGCCGCCGAACTTCAGATCGTGATGGTGTTTGGTGGCCGACAGGCTTGCTCGGAGATAGCTGCGCCGGAATCCGCGCTGCTGCGCGGCAATAATAGGAACCGATAAGTTGTTCGACCAGAGGTTCGCTGACAGGTCTTCGACCGCCGCGCGTACCTCAAACAGGAGGTCGGACGAAATCAGGTGATCCCAGCCGGCCTGCCCGAAGTCCTCGATCGAATTGCGGTTCTGAACCTGTCCGGCCGCCTGTTGCAGATTTTCATTGGGAACCTCGAACTGCGCCTGCTCGCGATGCACGGAAACGTGGATGCGGTCCGCCGCGGAAAAATCCTGATCGTAGATTGCCGTGGCGCCGTCGAGCGTCTCGCTATTGGTGAAATTGCCGAGGACCGGCGGGTCGAGGTAACGGCCGGTGGTGTTGGCAAAGGCGCTGAGCGTAAGTTGGCTTCGGTTCCATCCATAGGACCCGCTGAAAAAGCCGCCTCCGGTGTCGAAACTGCCCCCATCGGCCTCCGCGGCGCCATGAAATCCCTTGTGGATGTCCTTATCCGTCGTCAACTCCACCACGCCGCCGAGCTTTCGTCCATACTCCGCGGGATAGTCCGCGGTCAGAACGCTCATGGATTGAACATCGTTGTGATTGAACTCCGGCGCAAACCCGGGGGAGCGGTTCTCATCCATGGGGATGCCGTCCACGACAAACAGCGTCTGGTATTCGGAGCCGCGCGGATGCAGGACGCCGTTGGCTTCGAAGATCCAGCCCGGCTGCGGCGACTGTTCCTCGTGGATCAGTTGCGAGCCCGCCGAGTAGACCACCCCGGTGCGATGCGCATCGAGCAGCGTGGCTTTGTCGGAAACGTTCACCGCGGCTGAGACCGGCTGGATCGCCATTTTCACCGTCACTTCGCGTGAAATGGCCGATCGCACATCGACGAGCTCCGCGTACTTCTGAAAACCGCTGTGCTCGACGGTCAGACGGTAAACGCCGAAGGGAAGATGGGCGAAAGTGAAGCGGCCGTGGTCGTCGGTAGTGTAGGTTCTTTGCGTGTTAGAGGCTTCGCTCAAAACTCCAACGGTGGATGAGGGCAAAGGCAGACCGCTCGGGTCGGTGACCAAAACACGGATCTCACCCGTCTCCAGTTGGGTCCAAGCCGGCGAGCAGGCGGCAAGGCCAAGAGCGAACACGGCAATCCAATGGACACCATGTCTCTGAGTCCGATTCACAATGCCCCGTGGCTTCAATGGTCCAATTGTATATGCAACCCTCCACTCGCCACATCCCTTATTCCCTTGACGCCCCGGCATGATCTCGCGGCGGACTGGCTCTCCGCCTATAAGAAGTATTTCTACATGGACCGGCCGCGGCCGTCAGATCGCTACCGCCGGCCCGCGCGGCGTCCGAGTCCCGTTCCGCCGCCGGTTCCCGGCTGGTGGATCGGACCGCTGCCGTCCTGCGGCCCCAGTTTCTTGCCGTGGTGCTGCCCGGATTGCTGCCCTGCGCCGGAGTTAGGGCCAGGCGTTGTTTGCCTTCTGTTCTGTGCGAGCCCAGTGCCCGCCATCAGGGTGAAAATCGTTGCGATTGCCAGAATGCTTCTTTTCATTTGGGGTCTCCTTCCGACTCCGGTTTCCAAAGAGGCACACTGCCGGCCACGGCGGTTTCACTGTTCTATCAAAGAGTTGCGCTTGTCGAATGCGCAAATGCTGCGCGTCGCCGTTTGCGCGCCGCGCAGGGCTTTCGCGGCGTACTCCGCGCGCGCATCAACCGGCTGTCGTTCTACCCTGCCACAACCGGCGGCTTTCCACCTTCGCCTCGTCCAGTTCGATCCCATATCCGGGAGCGTCCCGCAGCCGCAGGTGAGCCCTTTCCACTACCGGCGGATCTTTTTAGAAGTGATAGTAATTCTGCATTTTGAGGACCAGGTACTCCCCCAGCGGGCACACCCCCGGCGACTCGCTCGCAATCACATGCTGCGCCGCGTGAATGCTGTGCCCGTGCGGAATCACCGGAACGTCGAAGATGGATGCCAGCGAGCAAATTCTCACCAGCTCGGTTGTACCGCCGCACCACTCCGGATCGCACTGCACCACGCTCAGCGCCCCTTCTTTCAGGTAGTCGTACACCTCCCATCGCCCCTGGATGTGCTCGCCCGAAGCGATAGGGATCGAGGTGGACCTCCGAAGCTGCGCGAAGCTGCCGATCTTCTCCGCCTGGGTGGCTTCTTCGATCCATCTCGGCCGGTATTGCTCCACCTGTTTGGCCCACTCCAGCACATACGTCAGGTCCCACCCGCTGAACGCGTCGAACATCAGCTCCGTATCGTCGCCCAGCGTTTCACGCAGAATTCGCACCAGCTCCACGTTCTTCCGCATGCCCTCGGGGCCGTCGCCCGGTCCATAGGCCATAAACCACTTCTGATAGCGGTAGCCCTCTTTTTTGATCGCCAGCGCCCGCACCCGCAGCTTTTCCGGCTCGAGCGAATATCCCAGGCAACTCGCGTAGACCTCCACGCTCGGCCGCGTGGGTCCGCCCAGCAGGCGGTACACGGGTGTTCCGAAGTGGCGCCCGCGCAAATCCCAGAGGGCGTTATCCACCGCGCTGATGGCCATCAGAAAATGGCCGCGCCGCGAGTGCCGGTTCGAGCGGTACATCTGGTCCCACAGCTTCTCGCCGGCCAGCGCGTCCTTCCCCAGCAGAAACGGGCGTAGTTGATTCTGCACCACGATAGCGGCTTCTCGATCGATCGGCCCATAGAGGCCCTCCGCGCCGCCGGTCCGGATCTTGAGATAAAGCGCGGTCACCGGCAGACTTGCCGGCACACCTTCCGCTGCGTCGTGGTACGGTTTGTGCCGCTGGTCGTCGTAAATGTTGAGCGGGTTCACTTGCGGCTGCGCGTTAATGCCGCGCACCTTCTCGACATGCCCGTGCAACTCCCAGATCTCCAGCGCCGCGATAGGAAGGGGCTTGGTCTGCGCAAATGCGGCGAGCGGCGCGGCGGCCAGAAGTTGGCGTCGGGTCAGTGGCATGTGGGCTCCGCAATTCAGTGTAGCCGGATTGCTCACGCACGGTGCGGTCTCTCCCGCGCGGCCCTCCCGCCCTGCCATCGCAACCCAGGCCCCCGGGGGAAACCGGTAGATGAGCCTGCCCCCACTTACTGGCACGCGAGTAAGACGCTATTGCTGCTCTGCCCGTTCACCGCGATCGTGAGCTGCGCGTTCATCCCGGTCGGCGCGTTGCCGTCCAGCCGGAACTGCACCGCGTCCATCCCCACGCTCCCTGGCGCGGCGAAGGCGTTCTCGGGTGTAATCGTGTCGCTGCCCACCTGCACCGTCACGGGGTCCACCAGCACCATCGGTGGCGACGCCGGCACCGCCAGCCCAAATGGCCGCGGCGGATTCGTGGCGCCGAACCCCGTGCCGTAAACCGTGATCAGCTCGCCCTGCGACGCCGGCGCGTCCGGCGTCACCAGCGACCCGTCCGCGTGCAGCGCCAGGGCGAACGCCTGCCCGTTGATCGTCTGCGAGAAAATTCCCGGTGCGTCCTGTGCCACCGTGAAGCTCGCGATCACATCCGGCTGCCCCGTTCCGCTCACCGTCAGGGTCTGCGCCCCCGGTGCCGCGTCCGGCGGCAACTGGGCGTTGATTTGCATCGGCGAAACGAAATACAGCGGCAGCAGCGCATCGCCCATCCGCACCGTCACGCCACCCAGCGTCTGCGCCAGCGGACCCGCCGGTCCGGTTGCCGTCGCCGCCGCGAGGCTTGCACCGAAAATTGAAATAATCGATCCCGGCGCCACGCCCGCCTGCGGGTTCGCTCCGCCCGCCGCGTTGGCCACGCCCGCCGGAGCGATGTACGGCACGCGGTCCAGCAGCGCCACCACCGAGCGCGGCGAACTCATCGCCACCGTCCCGCCCGGCGAGCTCCCGCTCAAATCGCCGCTCCACGCGCGGAACCGGTATCCCGCCTTTGCCGTGGCGCGCACCGCCACGCTCGTTTGCGCATCGTAGAATCCGTCCGCCGAGGCCGGCTGGAAACTCCAGGTCGCATCGCCTGCCGGGTCCGACGCCGCCGTCAGCCGGTTCATCGTGTGGTAATTCGCACTGATCGTCACCGGATCGTTGCCCAGCGTCGATACCCAATCTCCGGTCATCCCCGGCCAGCCCAGAAAATCCGCGCGCGAGCCGTCCGCAATCGGCACCGACGCCGGCGCGTTCACGTCCACTTGCGTTCCCACCGGCTTCTCGACCGTGCACGGCGTCGCGCAGCTCACCCCGTTTACCGTCACCGCCAGCCCCGCCTGCGAACTGTTCACGGTCAGTTGCGCCATCGGATGATACGTCGCCGTGAACCGCATCCCGTTGGTATCGGCGCCCTCCGGCACGGTGATCGTCTGCGCCGCCGCTCCGCCGTTCGACCACGAGCTGAACTCCCATAGCCGCCCCTGCGCGTCCTTCTGCTGCGCCGGCGCCACAAACTGATGCGTCTCCCCGATCCCCCACGCGAAGAAATAAGATGGCCAGTTGCTTCGGCCGTCGATCTGCAACTGCAATCCCGGCGGCGAGGTCAGGAACGTCACTGACGCCCCTGGAACATAAGTGGCCGTCAATGTATCGGCCTGGATCGTCTCCGGCACCTGGTACGTATGGTTCGCCGCACCGCCGTCGCTCCACGACGCAAAAATCCAGACCTTGCCGCTGATGTCCTGCTGTGGTGAAACCGGCCCCACCGTGTGGGTGCTGTCCCATCCCCACTGCAACGTCGTCGGTGCGGTCACTATGGAATGGTCCGCCAGCACCTGCAATCCCTGCGGCACGGTCGCGATGTTGATGCTGCGCGCTACCTGGAAAATCACGTGCACATTCTGCGGCTGGCTCATGGTCACCGTGTCCATGAATCCCTGGATCTCCTGCCCGTACGCCGGCACGAAGCCGCCGAACACGTACCCGGAGTTTGGAACCGCGGTGATTACCGCGCTCGAGCCCGCATCCAGATACATGGTCTGGCTCGACGTGTACGGCGTCCCGTTCACATAGACCGTTCCCGAACTCGCACAGTGCGCCGGGTCGGAGCATTCGAAAAACGAGAGCGTCAGCGCGTACTGCGCCTTGAACACCGCGTGAAACGCCGGAAACGCCGGGCTCGCCGTGACGGTCACCGGGTTGCCCGGCAGAGTCCCGCCGGTATATTCCCAATCCTTAAATAGGTATTGAATCCCGTTCCCGGCGATTTGCACCGTCGGATCCACCGCCAGCACGTGCGCGCTGCCCACGGGCCACACAGCGGCGGTCGGGTTCCGGTAGATCTGCCCGTCCACCTGGTACAAGGCGCCGTCTGGAACGCTGTCCACCGTCACCTGAACACCGCCGCTCTGCGCCTCCAGCAACCAGACCGTCGCAAACGCCAGCGCGAGCTTTCTTTGGGTACGCATTCCAGCCCGCAGTATATGCGTAAACCCCTGCAAATACACGGCTAACTTTGGTAATGCGCCACTTACTAGCCTTTTCGATCATTGATTCCGGCCCTCTGCGGGCATCTAATCGGAACGTCGAAGATTTCGCCATGGCCGATAAACGATTGCAGATTTCTCTAGCGGCCGCTTGCCTGCTGGCCGCTCTCCCCGTGGCCGCCGCCACGTTCGGGAACGTGGTTACCACCGTGGGCGGCCACCCCGCCGATATCGCGCTCGATGAATCGCGCGGCAAGCTCTACATCGCCAACTTCACCGCGCTCGAAATCGATGTGATGTCCACCGCCGATAACCGGATCCATTCCTCCATACCGCTGCCCTCCCATCCCAGTGCCCTGGCAATCTCGCCGGATTCCAATTACCTGGTGGTCACCGAGTACCAGAACGGCACTTCCACCCCGCAGGGCTTCGACGGAGTTACGGTGATCAATCTCACCAGCAACGCCCAGCAGAATTTCACCACCGGCAATCCCGCGCTGGGCGTGGCCTTCGTAAATGCAGGGACCAATGGCGGCCAGGCGCTCATTGCCACCAGCACCGGTTTCTATCTCCTCGACCCTGTCACCGGATACATGCAGTGGCTCACCAGCTACCAGAATCTTGCCGTAGCGCTTCCGGTCCCCCAAGCGACTTTTCCGCCCCAGATCATCCAGGCGGAACTGACCGCTTCCGCCGACGGAAAATGGATATGGGGAATCACCAGCGCCGCTACCCAGCAGCAACTGATTTTCCGATACAGCGGATCGAGCGACGGCTTCAATCCACAGGCCAACAACTTCACCGCGGAAGTGTGGATAACAACCCCTCCGCTGCTGCCGCGCGTCAGCGTTGCCCCCGATGGATCGTGGGCCATGATCGGCTGGACCAAATTCGCGCCCGCGCTGTGCGGCAGCGGCTTCATGATACCGGCACGCTATCCGGGAGCGGTCGCGTCCCCCAATGTAACGGGTCATGCCGTGCCTGTCCAAGGCGGCCCCTACGGCACCATCTACGCGCAGATCTTCGATGCAACCCAGCCAGTAGGACCACCTTACTATCCCGCCCAGCCGGCAGCGTCGGCGTCCCCCGCCAAACTGCCGGCTCTCTCCATCATGGACACGGATAATCTGACGGTGCGCGACAAAATCTATCTCCCCGAAAACCTCGTCGGGCGCGGGCTCATCGATTCCGCCGGCCGGAATATGTACGCCATCTCCGATAGCGGCGTCACCGTCCTTCCCATCGGCTCCCTCAATCGCTATCCGCGCCTCGCCGCCTCGCAGGAGGACGTCCTGGTGCAGACCAACTTCTGCAACCGCGATCCTCTCAAAGCCACCTTCACCGTTTCCGATCCCGGCGGCAATTCCACCGATTTCTCCATCTCCGGCGCGCAGAGCGGCGTCCTGGTTTCGCCCTCTTCCGGTAAGACGCCCGCTACCGTCACCGTTACGGTGCAGCCCGGCGCCATTCCCAACCCCGGCGGCACTCTCGCCGTGCCTCTCACCATCAACTCCGCTTCCGCCGTCAATCTCCCGCCCATCGTCCGCCTCCTCATTAGCAACCCCGACCAGGACCAGCGCGGCACTATTGTCGACATCCCCGGCCAGCTCGTCGACATCCTCCCCGATACCGCCCGCAACCATTTCTACGTGCTCCGCCAGGATAAGAACCAACTGCTGGTTTTCGATGGATCGAGCTATCAGCAGACCGCCGTCCTCCGCACAGCCACTACGCCCACCGGCATCTCGTTTACCAATGACGGGAAAGCCCTGATCGTCGCCGCCCAGGATTCCCAGCTTCTCCAGGTCTTCGATCTCGATTCGCTTCAACCGCAGGTACCCATCCAGTTGCCTGCCTCCCACTACGGCCGCTCCGTCGCGCAGTCCAACGCCGGCACCTTCGCTTTGATCGAAAACGACACCAAGGGCGATTGCCAGGGCACCGCCTGCGCCATCGACCGCCTCGATCTCTATTCGCGCTGCGCCTTCAGCCCGCCCACTCTCGGCGTTTTCAAGAACGACAACTCCGCTCTCCCCGCCACCAGCGTGCTCGCGCCCTCGCCCGATCAGAATTCCATCCTCGTGGCCGCGCCCAATGGCAACGTCATGCTCTATGACGCTACCCACGACACCTTCATCCTTTCGCGCAATGACCTCTCGGCCCTCTCGGGAGCCTATGCCGTCGGCGCCGCCGCATCCTCTTCCACCACCGGCCCGAATTTCGCCGCGCGCTATGTGATCGGCGACAACGTTTTCGATGCTTCGCTCGTGCCGCAGGGCACGCTCGACACCTCCGTAGGCCACACCGACGGCTTCGCCTTCACCGGCCCCGGCGGATATCGCCTCACCGGCAGCAAAGCTTCCGCCCCCGGCGTTATCGAGACCATGAAGGACGTGCTCCAGGCCTTTAACGCCAGCCCCGTCCGCACCGTCGAAGCGCCGGTCCTCGGCAACGCCACTACCGAGCCGTTCACCCGCACTGTGGCGCCCATGCCCACCAGTATCGTTCTGCTCACCACTTCGGGTGTCACCGTGCTCGCGCCGAACTATAGCGCCGCCGTCGCTCCGCCCACCATCAGCAGCGTTGCCAGTGCCGCGAATGGCTCCCAATCCGTGGCCCCCGGCGGTCTCATCAGCGTCTACGGCAGCCAGATGAGCCCCATGAACATGGCCACCGTGCAAATCCCCCTGCCGACCGCACTCGCCGGCTCGTGCCTCAGCGTCAACGGTGTGCCCGTCCCGCTGCTCTTCGTTTCCGGCCAGCAGATCAACGCGCAGTTGCCTTACAACATCTCCGGCAGCGTCAATCTCACCATCCACACACCCGGTGGGGTCAGCCCCAGCTATAACCTCGACCTGTCCGATGCCGCGCCCAGCGTCTTCATGAGCGGCTCCGCCGGTCCCCAGACCGGCCTCGCCACCATCGTCCGCGCGGATAACGGCCAGCTAGTCACCCCTACCAATCCGGTGCACCCGAACGACACCATCATCATCTATCTCACCGGTATGGGCGCCACCTCTCCGCAGGTCAATGCCGGCATGCCCGCGCCTTCCTCGCCGCTCGCCTACGTGAGCAGCATGCCGAACGTCACCCTGGGAAGCTATCCGCTGGCCGTTTCCTTTGCCGGCCTCGCTCCCGGCTTCGCCGGCGTCTACCAGATCAACGCATCCGTTCCGTTCGGTGTCCCCGGCGGAATCGCGGTCCCGCTCACCATCAGCCAGGGAGGCAACTCCACCACGCTGAATCTGCGGGTGGTGAATTAGGCCGCCACCCCACAGGAGAACTCGCATGAAAGCACTCACCCTCTCGGCTCTGCTGCTGGCCGCCGCCGGCACCTGCGCCGCGCAGCAATGGGAATTCGGCGCCGGCGCCGGCGCGGGCTTCCTTAACCACGTCGGAGTCTCGGGGGCCCCCGGCTCCGGCAACGGCGGCTTTCAGTCCGGTCCCGCTGTCACCGCCTACTTCGGCCAGAACCTCTATTCCCACCTGAGCGGCGAGCTGCACTACTCTTTCATGCAAAGCAATCTCAACCTGTCCGGCGGCGGCGCCTCCGCCAGTTTCGCCGGCAGCGCCCACGCGCTCGATTACGAGCTGATCGTCCACACCAACCGCCGCGCCTCCCGCGTGCAATATTTCGCGGCCTTCGGCGGCGGTATGAAGATCTTCCGCGGCACGGGTAAAGAGGAGGCCTACCAGCCGCTCAGCCAGTTCGGTTATTTCACCAAGACGCAGGCCATCAAGCCCATGGCGGCCGTCGGCGGCGGCATTCGTTTCACCCTGTCGCCGCACGTCATCCTGCGCACCGAGTTCCGCGACTACATCACTCCGTTCCCCACCGAAATCATCACGCCCGCTCCCGGTGCGAAGTTCGGCTCGCTGCTCCACGACATCGTTCCCATGGTGGAAATTAGCTATGTCTGGACGCACGGCGAGGAATCCCCCACGGCGAACACGCCCTCCAGGTCAGGCAACTGAATCCGCTCAGGTGCTTCTCCTCCGTCCGGCCGCGGCGTAACATGCCGCGGCCGGGTCTCTTGAACTTACCGCACCAGCCCCCGCGCCGCTTCCAACCCCCCCGCGCGGTCGATATCCGGCACGAAAAAGTCATCGGTGTAGTCGCGGTCGGTGGCGTTGGCGTCCAGGTCCACGCGCTCCGGCGCCACCGCCGCCGCGAACGTGCACCACACCGCGGCCTTCCCCAGGCCCACCAGCCGCGTCCCCGGCGTCTTCAGCCACGCCAGCGCCGTCAGGATGTCTTGCACGCGGTTGGCGTCGTCGGATTTGTTGAACGTGAGGAACATCTTCACCGAGCGGTCGCGCGGCGCCACCGCGCTGCCGGTCTGGAATGCATCGATCAGCAGCACCGAGCGCCCCGGCCGGATCAGCGCCGCTACCGCCGGATCCCTGCGTGCAACGTCCGCGCCTTCGGGCCCCACGACCAGCGCCGGCGGATTGCTGCCCTTGATCCAGATCCCCGGAATGCGGTCACC
>JAJYLS010000009.1 GCA_021787555.1 Acidobacteriota bacterium
CGATCTATCGAGTCCGTGGACCGCAGCGGCGTCGCCGACGCCCCCAGTGGGACGAAATCCGCGTAGCTGCGGACTTCAACCGCCTGGTTCGGGCAGATCTTCACGCAGTTGTAGCACTCCCAGCACATCGAGACGTCCCGGTTATAGGCCTTCATCTTTTCCTTATCCAGGACCATCAGGTCGTTGGGGCAAATGTACTGGCATGCCGTCTTGTCCAGCGCCTTGCACCCATCGCACTTGTCCGGATTAACGTAACTCGGCATTAATTGACCTCTCCTTCTTTAGGCTTCGCCTTGTGATGTTGATAAAAACAGTTCCGCCGGCCATACTCCCCAAACCGGCAGTGGTCGCGGTAGTAAATCTCGCACTGCATGCATACCGCGTTTGCATCCGCGCTGCTGGACACAATCGCCCCCGCAAGCCGGTCCAGAAGCTCCGCGGTCTTCTTCAGTTCCTCCGCCGGGAACTGCTGGAGCGCCAGCCTCGTCCGGTAATCCCGCGCTGCCTGGTACGCTTCCATGAGCTTCCTGCTCGTTTCCGTCAGCGACAACCGGAACGACCGCCGGTCTTCCGCCGGCGCCACCCGCCGCAGCAGCCGCCGGTGCACCAGTTTGTCCACCGCCCGGCTCGCCGCCCCGCAGGTCACCCCCAAAAACGCCGCGGCGTCCCCGATGTTCAGCGAGTCCGTGTGCGCCACCAGGTACAGCAGCTTAAGCTGCGAAAACGTCAGCTTGTCGCCCGCCACCTCGCGCAGCACCGTGCGCTCGATCACCTCCCGTACGCTCCACGCGAACACGCGCGCGCTCGAGAGGAATTCGTTGCTCAACTCCGCCGGAATCGTCTCATCCATGGCGCCCTGATCTTTGATCAACTCGAATGTAAGACCACGTCAACTATTGACGCAAGCGTATTTTCGATATTTTCAGATTTCTTTATCGGAAAGCCCCCTCAGGCGTTATTTTATCGAATTTCGCCGCCTCCTGCTACTCCCGCCAGCCCCGCCGGCGCACCCTTTCCGTCGCCCATTTCGGCGGTCCAACCCCTCAAATCCCCACATCCCCTTACGCAGGACCCATAAACTCCGCGAGTGTAGAATTCTGAATCCAGAAATGCCGGATCGAAGGCTCTCCAACCCCAATAAGCAAAAAAAATCACCACAGAGCCGCGGAGGCACGGAGAAAATCATTGCCTTTTGCTCCGTGCCGCCCTGTCTCCGTGGTGAATGGGGTGAATTGAGGCCTTACACCGCCGCGCTGGCCTGGATCGCCGGCCGGTTCGCCGGCAGGTGCCGCTCCATGACCCCGGTGTAGATCTGCCGCGGCCGCGCGATCTTCTGCTCCGTGTCCCGCATCAGCTCATCCCAGTGCGCCAGCCAGCCGACCGTCCGCGGAATGGCGAACAGCACCGTGAACATGTCCGGGCTGAACCCCATCGCCTGGTAGATGATCCCCGAATAGAAATCCACGTTCGGGTACAGCTTCCGCTTGATGAAATATTCGTCTTCGAGCGCGATCTTCTCCAGCTCCAGCGCCATGTCCAGCCGCGGGTTCCTCCCCGTCACCCGGAACACCTGGTCCGCCGCCCACTTGATGATCCGAGCCCGCGGGTCGTAGTTCTTATACACCCGGTGCCCGAATCCCATCAGCTTCAGCTTGCCCGCCTTCACCTGTTCGATGTACGCCGGAATATTCTCCTTCGTCCCGATCTGGTCCAGCATCCGCAGCACCGCCTCGTTGGCCCCGCCGTGCAGCGGCCCCGACAGCGCCGCTGCCGCCGCCGCCACCGACAGGTATGGATCCGCCTGCGAACTCCCGACCGCCCGCATCGTGTTGGTGCTGCAATTCTGCTCGTGGTCCGCGTGCAGGATGAACAAGACCGAAAGCGCCCGCGCCATCACCGGGTGGGCCGCATACTTCGGCTCCACCATCCGCCACAGCATGTTCATGAAGTTCCCGGTGTAGTTCAGATCGTCGTCCGGATACACGTACGGAAGCCCTTTGCTGTGCCGGTAGGTGTACGCCGCAATCGTCGGCACCTTGCCGATCAGCCGCACGATCTGCCGCCTCCGGTTCTCCGCATCCAGCACGTTCCGTGCTTCCGGATATACCGTCGAGAGCGCCGCCACCGTGCTCACGAACATCCCCATCGGATGCGCGTCGTAGCGGAACCCCTCCAGAAACTTCTTCGTGGTCTCGTGCAGCATCGTGTGATGCTTCACTTCGTTCTGCCACTCCTTCAACTGGTTGTCCGTCGGCAGCTCCCCGTTCAGGAGCAGGTACGCCACCTCCAGAAACGTGCACTTCTCCGCCAGCTCCTCGATCGGATAGCCGCGGTACCGCAGAATCCCTTTGTCACCATCGATATATGTAATGCTGCTCTTGCAGGACGCGGTATTCATGAATGCCGGGTCGTAAGTCATGAGCCCGAAATCTTCCGCACCCTCCTTCATTTGACGAAGTTCCATCGCGCGGATGGTCCCTGCGTCGATAGGCAGGACGTAGGTCTTGTCCGTGCGCCCGTCCGTTACCGTTAAGACGTTCGCTTTCATTGATCACCTCGTGCCGCCGGAGTCGGCAAAAAAAGAACTGGGGTTGTGCTTCCCCCGATCAAAGTATGCTATAAATCGATCAGAGATTACAAGTATTTAAGACCTGATGATCCGGGATATCGGGTGGAGAATTGCGGTGTCTATTACCGTGCGCCTGACTCGAGCTCGCATCGCCCTCCTGGCCCTTCTTTTCACTGCCTCCGCCGCCGCCAAGGAAGCCGACCGCGTGGTCCTGGTGGCCGACAGCCGCCGCTTTACCGGCTGGGAAGCCTGGTGGGCCAACCTTTACGATGACAGCCGTTTCTATTTCGCTCTGCTGACCATTCTGATCATCCCCGGCCTCGGCTTGCTCCTGGCCAAACTCACCGACCTGCTGCTCGCGCGCCTCGGCATCAATCTCCGCTCGCGCGTGGTTTCGGAGCGCTAATTATGGATTGGCTACACATCTGGATGCCCATCGCCAACGTCCCCATCGCTTGGCCCGGTCTCGTTATCCTTGGCCTCGGCGTCGGCATGATCTCCGGCTTCTTCGGGATGGGTGGCGGATGGATGATGACCCCCGGCCTCAACATCCTCGGCTTCCCCATGGCCTTCGCCGTCGGCACTGGCGTGACCCAGATGGCCGGCTCCTCGCTCGTCTCCGCGCGCCGCCACGCCCACTTCGGCAACGTCGATTACAAGCTCGGCATGATCATGATCCTAGGCGCCATCTGCGGTTTCGAGCCCGGCGCGCAAATCGTCATGTGGCTCGAACGCCAGGGCAAGGTCGATCGTTACGTCCAGGACGGTTACGTCGTCCTGCTCTCTTTGATTGCCTGGCTGGTCTTCACCGACCTCTCCCGCAAGAAATCCAAGGAGCGCGAGGCCCTCACCTCGGGCCGCGCCGCCGCGTCCGTTTCCGGTGGCATCGAGTGGCACAAGACCCTCCACAAAATCAAGGTCCCGCCCATGATCGAGTTTCACAAGGCCGGCGTCCGCTGCTCCCTCTGGCTGCCCGTGGCGGTCAGCTTCCTCACCGGCCTCATGGCCGGCATCCTGGGCATCGGCGGCGGCGTCATCTGCATGCCCGCGCTGATTTACCTGATCGGTTGCCCCACCCACGTGGCCGTCGGCACCGACCTCTTCCAGGTCACCGTCTCCGTCCTCTACGGCGCGGCCTCCTACAGCTATAAGGGCCGCACCGAGTTGCTCGCCGCCATCATCATGTTGACCGGCGCTGCCATCGGCGGCCAGATCGGTGCCATCGCCACCAAGTACGTCCGCGGCTATGGCATCCGCGTCTTCTTCGGCGTCGCCGTGGTCGGCTGCGCCGTGTCCATCGTCCTCAAGCTCATCCCCGTTGGCAACCCGGCGTTCCGCGCCTTCCTGGACGACACCGCCGCCATCCTGATCCTCGGTCTCGTCGGCGCTCTGGCGCTCTATATCTTTCTCCAATTCCTTCGCGGCGTGCGCCAGGAGCGTGCCGCCCGCGCAGCCGTGGCCGCCGTATGAAAATCCTCGCGCTTCTGACAGCTTCTCTCGCGCTCGCCGCCTGCGGCCGCTTCGGAACCGTCAACCAGGGCCGCGTCGTCGCCTTCGACCGCGCCCAGGGCCTCGTCACCCTGATTTCCGACTCCAACTATCGCGATCCCGCTCATCCCCGCTTCGATCGCCTCCCGCCCGTCACCATCCACGTCCCCGCCGATCGCAATGAAATGGGCCCCGAGCCCCAGCCGGGCCTTCTCCTCAGTCTCGATTGCGCCCACCGCGGCGCCGTGCTCTTCGATCCCGCCACCCAATCCCTGCGCACGCTTCCGTGTGACTCGCCCGAGTACCGGAATCTTCCTTCCGAGGCCCGCCGCTTCGGCGACGAAATCCGCTACTACTACAAGGACCCCGCCGTCGCCCTGCGCCTCATGAACGTCACCAAAACGGTGGAATAGGCCTCACTCCGCCCGGAGCGCCACCGCCGGATCGATCCGCGCCGCCCGCCGCGCCGGAACGATGCACGCCACCACCACCACCGCACCCAGAGCCGAAAAGCTCTTCGTCCGCTCCTCCAGCTCAACAAAATTGGTCCCTGAAAAATTGCCCCAGTACTCCGGAAACCGCGCCTGCCGCTCGCAAACCTCCACCAGCCGTTCCGGTTCGGGATAAGGCAACGCGCGAATCAGGGTAGAATTGACCAGGCTGAAAATCGCCGTATTCGCCCCGATCCCCAGCGCCAGCGACGCCACTGCGACACTCGTGAACCCCGGACTGTTCCTCAGCCTCCTCGCCGCATAAGCGATATCCTGCCAAATGCCGCTCATGCATTCCTCCGTGCTTCCTCTGTGTTCTCCGTGACTCCGTGGTGAAATCCGGCCCGCCCGCCCTGCCTACCCCACCGCCTTCCCATTAAACTTCCTCAATCCCACCACCAGCAGCGCCATGTCGACCCCCGCCAGCACCCCGATCGCCACGGCCATCGAAATATGCGGCACCTCCGGCGCCAGCGCCCCGCGCAGCCCCTCGCTCGCGTACACCATCGGATTCACCAGCACCGCGTATTGCAGCACGCGAAACGCCTTCAGCGTGCTCCACGGATAATACGCGCACCCGAACATCATCATCGGCGCGATCACCAGCGTGAACATCAGCCCCACCTGCTGCTGCCCGATGCTCGATCCCAGCGCCAGCCCGCCCGCCGCCGCGAACAACGCCACCAGAAAGCACATCGCCAGCAATTCCACCGGGTGCCCGAGGCTGATCTCCACTCCCTTTCCCATCACCAGCCACGCCGACGGAATCACCACCAGTCCCGCCACCAGCGCCTGGATCATCCCCGCCACCACCTTCTCCACCGCCAGCCAACCGTTCTCGATCGGCGCCAGCAGACGGTCTTCGATCTCTTTGGTCCACTGGAATTCGCTGATTAGCGGCATCGCCACCGCCCACACCCCGGAAATAATCATGCTGATCGACATAATCCCCGGCAGCAGTATGTTCTTATAACTTGCGTGCATCATCCCGCTGGTCGTCAGGATGCGCCCGAACACGAAGGTAAACAGTAGCGGCTGCAACAGGTTTTGCAGCAGCACGAAAACCAGGTTGCGCCGGGCCACGTGCCCGTCGCGCTGCAGCAGCGCATAAAAGGTTTTCCAGTTCAATCTCGCAGGCTCCTTCCCGTGTGGTACAGAAACAGCGTCTCCAGGCTCGGCTCCTGAATATGTACATCGCACAGCGCCACTCCCGCCACCTGCGCCGCGTTCACCACCGCCGGGATGAGCGATCCGCCGCGGTCGGCGTAAATATCCGCTGCCGTGTGGTCCGCCGCCCGCACCTCCGTCACCCCCGCCAGCTTCCCCAGTTCGCCCAGCAGCCCGTCCGGCACGGCGTCGAACCGCACCCGCAGCAGGTATCCGCCCGGAATCGACGATTTCAATTCGCCCGGCGTCCCCTGCGCGATGATCTTCCCGTGGTCGATGATCGCCAGCCGCCCGCACAGCGCATCGGCTTCATGCATATCATGCGTCGTCAGCACGATGGTCTTGCCCTGCCGGTTGTAATCCCGCACCAGGTCCCACAGCAGCAGCCGCGTCTGCGGATCCAGCCCCGCCGAAGGCTCGTCCAGAAACAGCACCTCCGGATCGTGCATCATGGCCCGCGCGATCGAAAGCCGCTGCATCATCCCGCCGGAAAATCCGTGGAGCATGTTGTCCGCCCGGTCCGTGAGCTGGAATCTTTCCAGCAGTTCGTCCGCGCGCCGCGCGCGCTCCTTTGCGCTCTGCCCGAAATACGCACCGTGGAACAGCAAGACCTCGCGCGCCGTCAGCGAAAAATCCAGGTTGGGCCGCTGCGGCACCACCCCGATCAGCCGCTTCACCTTCACCGGCGCCCTGCGCACCTCGTACTCCCCGATATACGCCTGCCCGCCGGTCGGCACCACCCGCGTGGTCAGGATCCCGATGGTGGTCGATTTGCCTGCGCCATTCGGCCCCAGCAACCCGAAAATCTCGCCCGCCTCGATCTCCAGCGAGATCCCCGCTACGGCGATCACCTCCCCGTTCTTCTTCTTCTCCCTGGATCGCCGGACCGTGAGCGGCGTAAACCGCACGCCCCCCGCCGACCCCGCCGGCGGCGAGACGTACACTTTCCGCAGCTCCTCGATCCGGATTCCCACCCCCATCAGAGTTTTTCCACCTCGCTCCGCGCCCGCTCCAGAATCTCCCGCACGCGCTCCGTGCCCACGCGCCCCGCCGCCCGCATGCTCGCCTTCGCCAGCGTGCCGATCGTCGGCAGCAGCGGCCACACGTCCGGCCCCATCGCGTGCATGGTCTGGCCCCAATCCTCGTACCGCTCCGCCCGCTCCCAGATCCGCCGCACGGCCTCCGGGTCGCGCTCCAGTTCCTTTTGCCCTTCCTCGGTCAGATGGTAGACACGCCTCCCGCTCTGCGTTTCCGCCTCCACCATCCCCTCGTCTTCCAGTTGCTGAAGCGTAGGATACACCGACCCCGCGCTCGCCCGGTACAGCCCGCCCGAGCGCTCCTGCATCTCTTTCATCAATTGATATCCGTGCTTCGGCCCTTCCGCCAGCAGCGACAGCAGCGCCAGCCGCATCTCGCCGCTTTCAAAGAACCGCCGCCCAAACCTGAATCCCATCCCGGGGAATGCGCCCGGAAATCCAAAGAATCCGCTTTCCGACCACGTTTGCTTGCTCACAAATACCTCCTCACGAACCGCGCACCTTTCGCGCGATCCGATATATCTTACGATATATCAGAAAGTATATCGAAGCAAGCCTTCCCCGCCGGCCCCTGCTGGCCGAGAAACCGCGTATCCAGCAACCGCCCCGTATCCAGGTTCCCCATGGCGGAAAGGATGTTCTGCTTCAAATGCGGGTATTCGCGTTCCAGCCCCGCAAACAGGTCGCGCAGCGCCCGCCGCACGGTCCCGGTCTTCTGCGAGCACCCGCACGGCACCACCGGGATGCCGCGCGCCTCGGCGTAAGCGCGCGTGATGTCCTCGGTCACGTACACCAGCGGCCGGATGAGCCGGTATTCGCGGTCGCGCGACGCCGTCACCGGCGGCAGCGCGCTCAGCTTCCCGGTGAAAAGCGTGTTGCGCAGCAGCGCCTCGCAGAAATCGTCGGCGGTGTGCCCGAAAGCAATCACGTTCGCCCCCAACCCGTGCGCGATCTCGTACACTGCCCGCCGCCGGTAGCGGCTGCAAAGGTCGCACCCGTGCTCCGGCTGGTCCTCGATCAGCCGCAGCGAAGGCTGGTCGCGGAAGTAAGTCCATGCCACCCCGCGCTGCTTGAGGTATTCGCCCAGCGGCTCGATGGGCCGCAGAAACTTCCCCTGCTCCACGGTGAACGCGCACACGCTGAACTCGATCGGCGCGCGCTTCTCGAGCAGCAGCAGCGCCTCCAGCAGCGTGGCCGAATCCTTCCCTCCCGACAGCGCCACCGCCACGCGGTCGCCGTCGCGAATCATCTTAAAGCGGTCGATGGCCTCGCCGACCTTGCGCAATAGTGCTTTTTCCAGCTCCACTGCTTCAATTATAAGGTGGGGCAGGCATTCAGCCTGTCCGCGCTTGCGCGTCGCGAAGCGGCGCACAGCGCGTCCGCACGGTCACCGCAATTTCCAGCCACCGGAATTTCGGACGGCGCCAGTCCCCAAGCGCCACCACCGCCAGCGCGGCGAACGCCGCCAGGCTGATCGCCGCGGCCGGCAACAGATAAGGCGTCCGGTATTCGAACACGACGCTGTGTGCCCCGGCCGGCACCGCGATCGCCTGGAACGCCCCGTTCCAGCGCTCGATCTTCACCGCGCGGCCATCCACCGCCGCGCTCCAGCCGGGATAAAACTGCTCGATAAAAAAGAACCGCCCGCCGCGCTCCGAACTTGCCGCGAAAGCGCGTCGCTCGGGCATCCAGCCCGTGGGGCGCACGGCGCCGGAGCCGTCCGCGAACCCGTAGGGCGCCTTCGCGCGCAGGTATTCGTAAACCCGGTAGTAGGAATCGTCGGGGCCAATCAGCCGGAACCTCCGGTCCGCGGCCAGCCGCGCGGAACGGCCCGCCCCTTCGTGCGTGATCACGTACCGCACGCCCAGCGCTGCGAGCATAGGCTCGTTTTCGAAATCCACCTGGAAGGTGCGGTTGGTGTCGAACCGGACGAACTGCTCGATGAACCCGCGGTATTGTGCCGGGAGGAACGGATCGAAGCCCTGGGGCGAAGCCAGCCCCCACCGGCGGTAATCCGTCGGGGGGGGGGCCAAGTCCCCATCGCTCGCAATCCGGTAATCGCGGTTCGCCCGGATCGCCGCGTACGCCTCGCTGTTCATGCCGAGGATGCCGCCGCCGGCGTCCTCGGCCTCGGCCGCCTCGCCGTCTTGAGCGTTGAAACGGCGGCTGGCGCCGTACACCATGTAATCGATCCCGGCGGTGGCAACCAGAGCGACCGCCAGCCAGCGGCGCCGCCTGCCGGATTCGCCGCGCACCGTCCAGAGCGCCATCGAGAAGAGCGCAACCGCGGCGCAGGTCTGAGCCATGGCGCGCAGCTCCGTGGGGAACGATCCGCCATGCCGCGAGAGCAGAATCTGGTGTGCCGACCACGCGCCCAGCGCCGCCATCGCCAGGGGTGCCAGAACCCGCGGCGGAGGTTTTTTCACCGGCGAGCGGAGGAAATCGTCGAGCGCCAGCGCCGTCATCAGTGCGGCCATCGCGGCGATTCCTTCGTAGAAGTTGTAGCATTGCACCGTGCGCTCGAGCAGCGGGAGGTGGACCATCAGCCTCCACACGAGATCGCCCGGATTGGTTGCCAGGATCAGGCAGAAGCCGGCGGGGATCAGCGGCTGCCAGTACGCCTTCGCCTTGCGCCGCCAGAGCACCCACCCGAGCGCGAAAATAGCGGGCAGCCCGAGATAGACGAAGAAGGCATCTGCCTCCGGCAGCGCGGAGTGCCGGTTATAGTCGGACCAGTTCGGGATGAAGAATTCGAGAACCTGGGCCCAGCTATGGGCTCCGTCGCCGTACTTGTCGTCCGGAAGCATCAGGCCACGCGCCTGCAACGCGGGGACCCAGGGCGCCATGGCGAGCAGCACCGACGCGGCGATGGCCGCGCTGGCTCCGGCGGCCGCGCGCCAGCGTTCGCGGCTGCATAACGCGTAGAGGAAAATCGTGGCGCAAAAAACCAGCCACGACGGCGGGTAGCCCGCCAGGAAAGCCATCGCCGAGGCCAGCGCCGTTTTCCAGAGCGGCCGCCAATTGCGGCGCTCCACCGCTTCGTCGATCCCCCACAGCCCCAGCGGCATCCAAGCCAGCGCCGTGACCGAGCCCAGGTGCACGATCTGCGAAACCATGTACCCGCCGAACGCGAAAACGCCGCCGCCCAAAACGCTGGCCAGAACACCCAGCCGCCGCGCGCGCAGCCACATGTAGCACAGCAGGAACCCCAGCCACACGTGGGCGAAGGCGAAAACCTCCAAGGCTTCAAACGGAATCCGCGGATGCCGCCAGCACGCGGCGTACAGCAGCCAGGACGGCGGATAGAACACGGCCGCCTGTAGATTCCCGGCGAACGTGATCCCGCAATAGATCGAGGGATCCCACTGAGGGAAGCGGCCGTGCTTCAGCGAACCGAAGGCATAAAGTTCGAGCGGATAGTGAAAACCTTCGATGTCGGAATAAAGATGGATGTGCGAGAACGGCGGCAGGTACTGGTAAAAGAATCCACAGGTGAAAACGAGCGCCAGCGCCGCCGCGGCCAGACGCTCGTTCCAGGGCAGGCGAATGGTAAAGCGGGTCACTTGATCAGCGGCGTCACCACGATGTTCCGGAACTGCACCGGGCCGTGATCGCCTTGCAACACGATGGGCCCGGGTTCCGCTTCATGCGAGTCGATGGCGATCGCCGTGAGGCCTTCCACTTCGCCCTTGTCGATGATCTTCTTCCCGTTGAGCACGATCGTCACCTGCCGGCCCACCAGCCGGATGTCGTAGGTCTGCCATTCGTTTGCCGGCTTGCTCGCGTTCTCGCTGGGCAGGATGCGCGCGTACAGCGCCCCGTTGCCGTGCGTGTTCGGCGGCCGCCCGTAATCGTCCAGGACCTGCACCTCGTACCGCCCGCGCAGCCCGATGCCGCTGTTGGCGTGCTCGGCGGGCTTGAATTCGACGTGCAAAATGAAATTCCAGAATTTCGCGTCCGAGGCGATGTCCTTGCCTTTGCCCGTAGTCGAGAGCACCCCGTTTTCGATCGACCAGCCGGTCTCATTCGTCGGCACGATGGTCTTCCACCCGCTGAGGTCCTTGCCGTTGAACAGCACCACCGGTTTGCCCTTGCGCCACGAGCCGTCGTCTCTGTCCTTGATGACCGGCGCGCGCACGCCGGCCCAGGTCACCGGCGGCTGCTGCTGGCCTTCCATCTCGAACGTGCCTTCCAGACGGTTCCCCACAAGCTTGGCCTTATAGACCAGGTGCGCGGGGCTCATCCCGCCCTTTCTTCCTTTGCCCGGGCGGCCCGGCCGGCGGAAACCGAAGGTGAGTTCGCCGGGCGTGATCGAGATTTCCTGGATGGTGTTCATGTCGCCGCCATATGCCGACACGAATTTTCCGGCGGGATGATCCGTCTCGGCGCCGGTGATTTCCAGCCACCAGGCGTTGTGCGTATCGCGCTGGGCGGTGATATCCCAACGGCCGTTGAAACGGGCGTCGCCAGCGGCAAAAAGGGGCACGGCTCCCAGAAGCGTGAGGACTAATAAGGTGCTTCGCATAGCGCTCCAGTGTAACTCAGGGCGGGCTGCTTGGTGGGACAGGCGATTCGCCTGTCCGTGCTCGCGAGCCGCGAAGCGGCGCGCGGCGCGCTCCGCGCGACCGCCGACGGATTCCCATCTGCGGGGAAAGACTGTCGGCGGGCCTCACCATTCCACTGGGGATTGACACCTCACGCCAAAATGACGAGGTGCCGATTGCTCTTGCCGCCATTGTCCTGGGCCCCGCATTGGGAACCGCGGGTTACCTCATCGGTCACTTTCTGGACAGGCCCGCTCCCGAATTCGTGATCCAGTGAAGCGACCACCCCAAACGGAGCCGCGACCGAAGGGAGCGGTCCTGCGGAATCCGTCGCCGGACTTTTGGAACGATGTACTGAGGCTGGAATGCCGCGGACGCTGTAGCACTGGATCGTAGCGCGTTCCCGGCGTTCCGGGCCCGAACTGAGCCTAGAACTCCAGCCGCGCCCCCAGCGTGACGCTCCGCATGCTCTTCGCCCGGCTGATCGTCCCGCCGCTGAGAATGTCCACGCGGTTCTCTGGCAGGTTGAAATTCGGGTGGTTCGGCAGGTTCAGCGAGTCGGCGCGAACCTGCAGCAGCCTGCCCTCCGCCAGCATGAACCTGCGGGAGAGCCCCACGTTGAGTTGCAGCGTGCCCGGCCCATCCAGAATGTTGCGGCCCGAACTCCCGAAGCGGTACGAGCCCAGCGGCACAATCGGGAACGCCGTGCGGTCGAACCATTGGTCCACGGTCGGATTCGCCAGCGTGCCCTTCGCCACCCGGTCGGGCCGGCTGGCGCTGCCGTTGGTGTAGTCCACCGTCCCCAGCTTCGGAGTGAACGGCGGCCCCGTGTAGATCGTGCTCGTCCCCGATATCTGCCAGTTGCGCAGCAGGAGGTTGTGCGAAATCCGCGGCGCCACCACGAAGCTCAGTGCGAACGAGTGGCCGATATCGAAATCCGACCGCCCGCGCTCCGCCCTCAGGTTGCGCGAGTCCTGTGCCACCGGGAAGTTGTACTGGATCGTGCCGCCGGTATTCGAGGAATAGTCGATCGACTTCGCATAGGTGTACGCCGCCCGCACGAAGAACTGGTTGCTCAACCGCCTCCGCAGCGTCAGCGATCCCGAGTTGTAGATCGAGTTCGACGAGGGCGCGATGATGTTGATCGTCGAAAACGCCGGGTACGGCCTCAGGTTGCGCAATGCCTCCTCGCGATAGGCTTGGTTCACGTCGTAGCGGCGCTCCAGGTGCGTCCCCTTCGATCCCGCGTAGGCCACCTCCAGCGCCGTTCCCTGCGCCAGTTCCCGCTCCAACGTCAGGTTCCACGATTGGATGTACTGCGATGCCGGCGAGGTGTTCGGCCGGCCGTAAGTGCTCGTCAATCCGCTGGTCTTCTCCCGCGAGGTCGGGAACGGGTTGGACATGCTCACCATCGTCGGGTTGCTCGAATTCACCGAGTATGTGTTCGTGATCGAGTACGGGAACGTGTCGCTGTACTCGTCCATGCGGTACAGCGAACTGCTGCCGTAGAAAATCCCGTAGCCGCCGCGAAGCACCATTTTGGCGTGCCCGAACGGCCGCCACGCAAACCCCAAGCGCGGCGCGAGGTTGTTCCAATCCGTGCGCACGATCGTGTCCGGCAGCCCCAGTTCCTGCGCCATCGCCACGATGCCGCTCCCCACCGTTCCGATGTTTTGCTCGAATTGGGTTTGCGTGAGGTTTCCGCTGCCCGCCATCACCTGCTTGCCCAGGTCCGTGATGAACATCGATAACGCGTTGAGCTTCTCCTTCGGCGGCTTCATCACGTCGTAGCGCACCCCCAGGTTCAGCGTCAGGTTCGGGCTGACTTTGAAATCGTCCTGCACGAATCCCGAGTAGCTCGAAAGCAGGTCATACGGCCCCCCCGCATCCATCTGGCGCCGCGAACTGCTCAGCCACCCCAGTTCCATATCCGCGAACGGTTGGCCCGTAAATCGCCCGTTGAATTGGAAGCGCCCGCGCGTGTCCCCGTAAGACCGCGAGAAGTATTGGTACCGCAGAAAATCCGCCCCGAATTTCAGGCTGTGCCGGCCCTTGATCCAGGTGAGATTGGCGTTGTACTGGTAATTGTTATACGTCCAGATCTTCGGCAGATCGTATGCCGGCCCCAGCAGGATGTAGCCCACCGCTTCCACCTGCGGCAATCCCTTGGCAATCGGGTTCGTGGTGCCGCCCGAGAACCCGATTGTGGATGCGTCATACGCCGGATTGTACGGCCACGCCTGGCTGTTCGTCTTGCGCGAGAAGTTCGCCGAGGCCTCCAGGTACATGGTCGGCCTGAGGATCCGCACGTACCGCAGGTACGAGAGCACGTTCAGCGGATTGTTGGCCGACCCGAAAATGGGCAGCGGTGAACGGCTGTCCGCCACCGGGTCCCACGAGTTGGTGGTCTGCCAGAAGGCGCTCGCCGTGAGGCGGTCCCGCTCGGTGATGTTGTGGTCGATCTTGATCCCGAAATTGTCGAAATTGGATGTAGCGTTCCCCTGCGCGATGAAGTTGTTGGCCGAGCCCGTCAGGTTGGGCGCGGGGAAGTACTTCGCCATCGCCATCGAAACCGGATCCATGCGGCTCACCGGAATCTGGTTGTTGGGGAAGGGAGCTTTCGCCAGCGTGTCCGTGATCTTCAGCGGCTTGCCCATCGCGTCCACGGCGCGGGAGAAATCCCCGCAAAACATCTCCGGCGTGGGCACGATGCCCCGCTGCGTCTTGCCCGTGATGGCGCGCAGGCTCTCCCACGTCGCCATGAAGAAGGTCCGGTTCTTCCCGTTGTACAGCTTGGGAATGTAAACCGGTCCCGAGACCGTGGCCCCGAACTGATTGCGCCGCAGCTTGGATTTCTCCACGTCGAAGTAGCCCCCGGCGTCCAGCGCATCGTTGCGCAGGAATTCGTAAAGCGCGCCTTTCAGCCGGTTGGTGCCGCTCTTGGTCACCACCGTTAGCATGCCTCCCGCGTAGCGCCCGTATTCGGCCGAAAAACCCGAGGTCATCATCCTGAATTCCTGCACCCCTTCCAGGGGCGGGTTGATCATGGCCCCGGTGTTCCGCCGCTGCGTGTTGTTCATGCCGTCCATGATGAAGCCGGCGTTGTCGGCGCGCGCGCCGTTCACCGCAAACGCTCCGTCGCCGCCATCCCCCTTGGGAATAACGCCGCCGGTCAGATAAGCCAGGTCGGAGAAATTGCGCCCGTCCAGCGGGATCTCCGCAATCTCCAGGTTTGTAGTCACGTCCCCGCGCGTGCCGCTCTCGGTATTGAGCGCGGTCGGCGTGTCAGTGACCGTGATGCTCTCCGCGGTGGCGCCAACCTCGAGTTGGATGTCGAGGCGCAGCGACTGCGCCACTTCCAGTCCGAACTCGCTCTGTTTGTAAGTGCGGAATCCCCCGGCCGATGCGTCCAGCGTGTATCGTCCTGGTTCCAGGTAGGGAACGGTATAGTCGCCCGCTTCGTTCGTCGAACTCTGGTGCGTGGCGTTCGTAGCCAGGTTCGTCAAGCGGACGGCCACCCCGGATACCACACCGCCGCTGGCATCCGTGACACGGCCAACCAACGTGGCCGTGGATGTCTGCGCGCCTGCGCCGGCGGCCAAAAAGGTAAGTGAGATCATTGTGATGACAATCGTCGTCGATTTCATCCAAAAGCCTCCCGGTAGAGTATGCCTGGATTGTAGCCGCCCGCAGGTTGGAAGTAAACTCTTTCAGACCTTAATATCTGTTTTTAGGGAGACCGTAGATTGCGAACCGGATGAATAGAAGTACAGAGCGGCCGAACCAGAGGGCGCTCAAAACCTCGGCGCCTCGGCGGTGAACTCAGTTTACCCCTTGCGGAACGCCATCCCCGCGAAGCTCACCACGCTGTGCTCGTCGATGTTCCACTGCTCGTAATTGAGCAGCTCCCCTCGCGCTTTCCCCGCAGTCTTCAGGAACGTGTAGAACGGCGCCGACCCGCACCATTTCAAGTCGTCGTGGTTCTTCCGCACCAGTTCCCAGAACCCGCCCGCGTCCCCCGCCTGGATTGCCTCGATGCGCTGCTGATCGCGCGCCTGCACCTCGCTCATGACCCCCTCCCCGGCCACCGCCGCGAAGTCGTCGCGGTACCGAGCTCCCATGTGCGCCATGTCCACGCCCAGCACCCAGAACAGCCGGTCGCCTTCGCGCTCGCGCATCTCCCCCAGCGCGTCGAGGAAGGCTTTCACCCCTTCGTGCTGCTCCGGCAGACCGCCGTTGTACAAGCTGTGTGCGAACGGCCCGCAGAGAATCGGCAGGATCCGCACCTCCGGCCCCAGCACCTGCTGCAAAAAGATGAGCTCCAGCTCCACCGTGTGCTCGAATGAATGGCAGTAGTCCTCCATCTCCACCGCCTTCGGCGCGCGCGCCGCCAGCCACTCCACCAGCCGTTCGTCCGTCGCGCATTCCCCCAGCGGCGTGACGAAGCGCTTCCGCGTCAGCCCGAACCGTTCCGGCTCGCCGTAGTGCGACGTCGCCAGAATCACGAACGTCCGGTCCTTCAGTTCCGGTCCCAGCGCCTGGTACGCCGCGCGGTACGACTGCCACCCGCCCGACGGGCTCACGTGCGGCGCCGCAATCGCGAACAGTCCGTCCGTCCCCGTCCGCGCGCCTCCGTCCATGTACTGCGCCAGCGTCTCCCGCAGTTCTTCCGGCTCCGCCGGATACGCCGACCCCGCGTGCGCCGGCTCCCGCACTTCCTGCTCCGCAAACTCCTGCCGCCGCGCCTGCTGCATCCGCGCGAAATTCTCGTCCTCCAGAAACCCCGCCTCGCTCAGCGTCTCCACCAGCGCTCGCTCGATCTCCCCGACGTCAAAATCGTTCGTGATCCGCACCAGCGCCGCCCGCAGGTCCAGGTCCGTCTGCCGCCCGTCGAAGCATTCCAGGCACGCCACCAGCGGCGGCGGTATGATCAGCATCGCCTCCGAATAGCGATACGGATCCCGGATAAACAACCCCGGATTCTCCGGGGAAGGCGACGGCATGAAGTCGAGATTCAGCCGGATGCGTGGAAGAGTCTGCGCCAAATCCCATGGTAACGTGCCGCCTGAAAATATTTCTGCGATTTTTTCCGGCGTGCCAGTCCGCCAGCGCCATCGCGAACCCCACCGCAAAATTAGCCAAACCGCTCGCGCGCAAGCGGTCTTTATCTCCGATCCCCTTTGTTTTCACCAAAACGCTGCTTGTGCACAAGCGGTTGGGCCTGCCGGGTCCAGGTCGAATTCCACCGCCGCGGCTGGCGCTGCGGAATATCCAGGCGGTGCGGCCCGGGATGCGGGCTTTGACTGTCTCGGCAAAAACCGGGTGGAACATGGACGCGTGGCTCGATTTACTTCGCGACCGCCTGCGGTGAGCTGCCGCTCCCGGGCACTAGCGGCGCTACTATAAACCCGTGATGACGACGATTGGCGGCGAATTGCGCTGTGCTCTGCGCACTCTTGCCAAAGCTCCGGGCTATGCGTTGACCTGCATCCTGGTCCTGGCGGTCGGGATTGGCGCGAATACGGCCATCTTCAGCATCGTTTCAGCGGTCGTTCTCAAGGCGCTGCCCTACCCCGAACCGTCCCGGCTGGTGTTTGTGCGGGAGCGTTTTCCGTTCGCATCGGACCCGCTGTTTGCGCACATACGCGCGGCGCGCGCGAACTATCGGGAGTGGAAGCGCTCCAACACGGTTTTTGAAAGCATGGCGGCATTTGACCAGAGGTCGCTCAACGAAACGGTGAACGGAGAAGTGCGCTCGACGAAGGTGGGGTTTGGCACGGCCGGTCTGTTCCCGATGCTGGGCGTGCGCGCCCGCTTCGGCCGCCTCTTTGGAGCAGACGAAGAGCGAGCCGGCGCCCTGGTGGCAGTGCTCAGCGATGAGTACTTCGAGCGCCGCTTCCATCGCGCTTCCGCCGCTCTGGGAGCCTCGCTCAGGCTGGGTGACTCCATCTACACGGTTGTGGGTGTCTTGCCGCCGAGGTTTCACCTGCCTTCAACGGATAGCGGCGACGATCAGCTCAAGGCGGAAGTGTGGGTCCCGCTCTCCCGGCTCTTCAAGACCACGGACGACGACAACCGGCGTGATTTGCTGGTGGCCGCGCGGCTGAAACCCGGCGTTTCGCTCGCGCGGGCGCGAGCCGGGATGACCGCCCTCGCCGCGCGGCTTGCCAAGTCGAACCTCAAGCTCGACGAGGGCTGGACCGCCGCTGTCTCCACCTTCGAGGCCGAGGACACGTCTCCCAAACTGCACCGCGCGCTGTTCGTGCTGATGGCGGCGGTGGGATTCCTGCTGCTGATCGCCTGCGCGAACCTGGCGAACCTCACGCTGGTGCGGGCGGTATCGCGGTCGCGTGAAATTGCCATCCGCCTGGCCCTGGGGGCCGGCCGCGGGCGCGTGGTGGCGCATCTGCTGACGGAATCCCTGCTGGTATCGAGCGCGGGTGCGGCACTGGGCGTGGCATTCGCATGGGGGGCGCTGAAGTTGATGCTGGCGCTCAAGCCGCCCGATATACAGCGGCCGGAGCTGATCGGAATCGATGGCACCGTGCTGGCTTTCACGGCGTTGGCAGCGGTTCTCACAACCCTGCTGTTCGGCCTCGCGCCGATCGTCGCCGCCTCGGGATCCGATATTCAAGGCGCCCTGCGGGCGGGCGGCGGCTGGGGCGCTACGGCCGGGCGCCAGCGCGCCACGCAGTCGCTGGTGGTCGTGGAGGTGGCTCTGGCGCTTGTCCTGGTGACGGGCGCCAGCCTGATGATCCGCAGTTTTCAGAACCTCGTCGCGATGGGCGTCGGCTTCCAGACAGCGCACCTGGAAGTTGCGGATGTCCAGTTGCCCGAACAGAGCTATCCAGATGCGGCTGCCCGCGCGCGGTTCTTCCAAACCCTGCTCGAACAGGTGAGAGACCTGCCCACGGTCACCGGTGCCGCCCTTACCGACAACTTGCCTCTGCACTCGGTCTCGGCAGCCAATTTCTATATCGCGGGCAGGCCGGACCCAGACGTGCTTCCAATGGCCGACATTGCCAATACCAGCGCGAACTATCTGGCGCTGCTGGGGCTGCCGATTCTGGCGGGCCGTCCGCTGACCGATGCGGATGTCGAGGCCACCGAGCGGGCTCTCACGGACCCGAAAGGCGGCATCGGGTTCTGTGTGGTGAACCGGGCGTTTGCCCGCAAGTTTTTCGGAGGGTCGAGCGCGATCGGCCAGCGGTTGCTCCAAGGCGACCAAAAGCACGGCTGCCGGGTCGTAGGGGTGGTGGCGGACTACCGGCCTCTCGGCGCTGAAAACGGGCCGCGGCCGCAGATCTTCTGGCCCAATCTTGGCGATCGGAGCGCTTCGCTGGTGGTGCGCACGACCGGCGATGCGGAAGCCGCCGCGCGCGCCATTCGCGGCACGGTGTTTGGCTTGGATCGCGGCTTGAATCTGGATACGGTCGAGCCCCTCGATCACTGGGTGGACGAGTGGCAGTCGCAGCGGAGATTCAACACGCTTCTGCTTTCCGTATTCGCGGGGTTGGCGCTGTTGCTGGCGCTGGCCGGCGTGTACAGCGTTCTCTCCAACATTGTGGCTTCCAGGACGCGTGAGATAGGCATCCGGGTGGCGATGGGGGCGCGCCCGGCACAGATCGGCGGCCTGGTTTTGCGTCAGAGCCTGACTCCAGTGGCGATAGGCCTGGGAATCGGGCTCGGGGCCAGCATTCTGCTGGCGCGATTCCTGGAATCGTTATTGTTTCAGATCAGCGCACGGGACCCCATCGCACTCGCAGCGGCGGCCCTTGCCATTCTGGTTCTTTCGCCGGTTGCGGCGTTCGTGCCTCTGCGGCGAGCCTTGGCCGTGGACTGCGCGGTTACCTTGCGGGAAGAGTGAAGCGATTCCAGGCTATTGCCGGTCGTAGACGATTTTGATTGCCGTCCTTCCATTTTGAATGTGTAGGACTGGCCTTCGAGGGTGGCTTGCATTTCGCGCGAGGGGAGTTGGGCGTAGGTGAGGGTGAAGGAGCCGAAATCGCTTTTGGTGGCGTTCAGCTTCCACTTGCCGGCGTACGGCGCGTCCGCGGCTGCCAGAGCCGCTGCGCCCAGAACCAGGGAAAGGCCCACGTTGAACAGGCGCATGATGTACTCCTCATTCGCGTTCGATCCAGAACCCGAATGCGTAGAACATACCATCGTTGGCGCCCAAATACAACTGGGAATCGCTGGCGGAGAGGCCGCCGCGGCGCGCGGAGGCGGCGATGGCGCGGCCGCTGGACCAGAGCACTTTCCCGGTGTCGCCGTCGAGGGCATAGACGACGGCCGGGGAGGCGGAAGTGCCGGTAGAGGCGGCGAAGACCACGCCGTTGACGATCATGGGAGCGAGCGGCTTGGGGAGGTCGTGCGCCCAGGCGCGTTGGAGTTGTTGGCCGGTGAGCCTCCAGGCGGTGATGGAATCGGGCAGCGAAACGAGGAGCCAGCGGGCGCCGGCGGAATCCTGCCAAGTGGCGAGAGCGGTGGGCGCGGCGCCGAGCGATGCAACGAGGTAAGGTTTGTCGAGCGTGGCGGCACCGAGGATGTGGAGGCGGCCGTCTTTGGTGGCGGCGGCGATCAGGGTCTTGCCGGCATCGCGGAAGATCACCGGGGCGGTGGCGAAATCCTGGCCGGCGGAGTAAGAGGATTTCACGGCGAGGGTTTTGGGATCGAGGGCGACCAGTTTTCCGCGAGCGGCGGTGTAGACCGTGCCATCGGGACCGATGCTGGGGGCGGAAGCGGCGCCGGGAAATTTGGAGACCTCTTTGGTGGCGAGGTCGAGCGCCCAGAGGGTGTCGGGCGCAGCGGTGCAGTTGGGCGCGCTGGCGGCGTAGGCGACATTATTGACGACGATGAAACCGTGGGCGGCGGAATTGGCGGGGAGGAAGGGGACCGCCGGTTTGGGCTCTTCGCCATTGGAGAGATACAGGGCGTGGAAGCGGCCGTCGGCCGTAATGGCATAGATGTAGTCGGGGATGCGCTCGCCGCGGAAGCGGCCATAGCTGCCACGTCCGGCGGGTCCGGCCAAGAGTTTGGCGCGGGCTTCGGCCTGGGCGATGGTGACGGCGCCCTGGTCGGGCAGGCCGGCGGAGCTGACCGCGGGTGTGTAGCGGTGGCGGAGGGCTCCGAGACCCGCTTCGGGCGCGGGCACGATGGTGGGGGAGGCGGCGCGGGTCAAGGCGATGCCGCAGCCGGAGGAACCGGGGAAGGTCTTGCGCCATTCGACGTAGCCGAGGTCGGTCTCGATGGCGGCGATGGTGTTGCCGCTCGAGACGAAGGCGAGCGCCCGGAATCCGCGATAGCCGATGTAGCGGTTGAGCAGCAGGGCGGGCGAGACGGAAGCGGGCAGCTTGATCTTCCAGAGGAAATGGAAGTCGGGATTGGGAATGCTCTGGGGCGAGATCTTGGGATCGGTGCGGACCCACCGGTCGCGTTGCGCGTCACTGCCGCCGGTGAACCAGTCGGCGCGGACTGCGGGGACAATGGCGGCGGCCAGGAGGAGGAAAAGCAGGGGGCTGGGGATAGGGGCTAGGGGTTGGGTAAAGGAAGAAGAGCGTTTTTTGAACATGGTTACCTCTCGATCCCGAAGCAATAAAGGTCGCTGGTGAAGGTGCCGATGTAGACGTGGCCGTTGGCCTCCGAGATGCCGGACCAGTGGTTCCAGGATTCGATCTGGTCGCCGCTGTTCCAGAGCTCCTTGCCGGTTTCGGCATCGAGGGCATAGAGGACCGCGTGAGTGGAGCCGGGAATGCGGCGCGCGGCGGTGTCTTCCAGGCCGACATCGGGATAGGCTTGATCGGTGTCTTCGCCGTTGCCGTAGGCGAAGACGATGCCGTTGACGACGAGGGGCGGCTCGGCGCGGTTCATGTCGCGGGACATCCAGGCGGGGACCAGTTTCCATTTGCCGCCTGTCTCTTCGACCTTAAAGGCAATGATGGCGCCGTGGGTGACGGGGCCGTGCTCGATGGCGGCGTGGAAGCTGGAGTGCGGCTTGCCCCAGATGGGAGTGAGGACCCACTGGGTGCCTTTGGCGTCGCGCCAGTTGGCCATGGAGCCCCAGATGCCGGCGGAGGCGAAGTTGATGCTTTGATTGCAGAGCTGCGAGCTGCGATAGAGCGGGGTGCGGTGATCGTCGCCGCCGATGGAATCGCTATCGAGGAGGTAGGCGCGGCATTCCTTGCCGGCGGTGACCATGAGCTCCTTGCCCTTGTAATTGAAAATCGTGGGGGTGACCTGCATATCGAGGTCACGGCGGTAGAGCCACTCGGCGTTGGTGGGGGAGTAGTAATCGGAGAGCTCGGCAGCCTTGGTTTGGGGGTCCTGCTGGATGCCGATGATGGCGTTGCCGAAGATACCTTCTTCGGGAAACCAGGGGCCGTCGCCGGTGCCGATGAACATGGTGTCATTGTGGGCGGCGATGGCGGGACCGCTGCGGCCCCACATGCCGCCGCTGGCCGGACCCCAGGAGCCGACCTTGTGGGTGGTGAGGTCGTAGGTGTAGACGTCGTTGGGATTGCCGCCGCAGCCCTGCGCGGTTTCGGTGTAGATGACATTCTTCCAGAGGTTCAGGGCGTAGGGCTTGCCGTTGGGCGGCATGAACTTGGAGGGCGGGACGACGTCTTCGCCATCGGCGACGTTCAACTGGTGGAGCATGCCATCCCACGATGCGGCGTAGACGGTGTACTTGCCGGGCGTGGAGGTGGGTCCGATGACCGGAGTAGCGGTGATGCCGCCGGGACAGAGGACGCCGCCGGGACGGGCGCCGGGCTCGTCGTGGAACGAGCTGTCGAAGTGCTTCTGCCAGAGGAGCGTGCCTTTGCCGGCGTCGACGGCGAAGATGTGGTCGGAGACACCGGCGACGATGACGATCTGCTTGACGCCGTGCTCGGTGTTGACGTGGCCGACGACCAGCGCGGGAAGGAGGGCGTGCATCTGGCGGGGCTGGTTATCGAGGTGAATCTTCCAGAGCAGCCTGGTCCGATGGACGTTGGACAGGGTGAAGAGGTGATCGTCTTTCTGCCAGAAAGTGCGCTGGGAATTGTAGCCGTCGGTAAGCCAGTCGGCGCCAGCGGCGAGTATGGAGGCGCAAGCGCCCGCGAGGAGGAGGGTAGAAATTCGCATCCCGTAGATCCTGCTGTCTATCTGTTATAGCAGGTGGGACCGGCGATTCGCCTGTCCCACCACGTCAGAAGAGGAAGCGCATGGAGAGGACGGTGTGGCGCGCCTGGACCTGGGCGCCCTGGATCACACCGAAGCTGGCGTTGGTCTGCGCACCGGTGAGGTAGTCGTAACGCAGCGAGGTGTTCGGGATGCCCGGATTGAAATGGTTCAGCGTGTTGAAGGTTTCGATGCGCAGTTCGAGCGTGTACCTTTCTTTAATGCGGGTGTTCTTGGCGAGAGAAAAATCGAGATTGAAGACGCCGGGGCCGTAGAACATGCTGGGCGGGGTGTTGCCAATGCCCAGAGAGCCAGGCGGCGGCAGCGTGAAATTGGCGGCGTTGAGCGCCCATTGGAGGCGGGGATCCTCGGTTGCCTTGGGGACTTGGCCGTTGGGGAGGAAGATATTGTTGCCCATTTCGCAGCGGAACGGAATGCCGCCGGTGGGAGTGCCGGTCCAAAATCCGGGCGGCGCGTTCTGGGCCGAGCAGTGGACGGTGAAGGGGTTGCCGGCATAGATGGCGCCATCGCCGTTAATGTGCCAGCCGTCGAGGACGGCCCGGGTGAAGCTGTTGTTCCAGAGGCGGCTGCCCATGGGAAAATCGTAGCCCATGTTGAAATTAACAGCGTGGGGGCGATTGGCTATGTTCTTGCCCAACTCGGTGTTCACCCATTGATGAAAAGCATAAACGATCGTTCTGGAGTAGGTGTAATTGGCGTTCCATTGGAAATTTCCCATGCGGCGATTGAGCTGCACCTGGAGGGAGTTGTAATTGCTCGAGCCGAGGTGCGTCCAGATAGGGATCTGGCCCAACCCGGAGTAGCCCACCATGGAGCGAATGAGGCTAGTGGAGTAGAAGCCGCTCGAAGTGGGATCGCGGAAGGCGGGGTCGGCGCCGGTGGTGGGATTCCAGGTGGTGTAGGGCGGGACGGCGTTGAAGTCGATCGCCTCGCCATAGCCATGGCGGAGGGCGTTGGCCACGTAGGAGACGTCGAGGATGAGGCCATGGGTGAGGTCGCGCTGCACGCCGAGGCTCCAGTTGTAGGTTTCCTGGGGGATGTCATACTGCGGCCCGCCGATCGCATCCTGCGGCGTAAAGTAGGGCTGGGCGGAAGCGAGGTTGTCAAAATTGGTGTACAGAATGATGGGCGCCTGGAAACTGGGGGGCGCCATCATGGGGCCCTGGCCGGCGCTCAAGGCGCCGATGTCATCGACGGTCCAGTTGCGGCCCACGATGATACCGAAGCCGCCGCGAAGGGCGGTCTTGCCGTCGCCGAAAATGTCCCAGGCAAATCCGACGCGCGGGCCGAGGGAGACGGGCGGCTCTTTGAAGAAATGGCTGTTGTATTGGGCGATGCCGGAGAAGGGGGTTCCGCCGGCAGGATACGAGGAGGTGTCGAAGGTGCCCTGACGGACGTACGGGAAAGTGGCGCCGGTCGCCGGGTTGATGGCGATCTTGTCGGGCTTGGGACAAACGCCGCTGGTCTGGATGGAGCAGGCGGGGAAGAGGAGTTGGCCGACCTTAGCGGAGTTATAGTCCTGGGCGCTGAACAGGCCCAGCGTGGCGCCTTGCGAATAGAGGTCGCCGACACGGGTGAAGCGGATGCCGGCATCGACCGTGAAGCGGCGACTGACCTTCCAGGTGTCCTGCAGGAACCACTCCAGTTGCGTGTAGCGGGCGTGATTGATCTGCCTTTCGTTGTCCTGTCCGTAGGCGAAAATGCTGCCCAGCAGCGCGTTGGAATAGGGGTAGCCGCTATCCAGCGCGGCGGCCCGATCGGAACCGAAATAGTAAGAGCCGGCGGTGTTGAAGACTGAATAAACGCTGACGTTGCGGGCCATGCGCTCGAGATAGATGCCGGCCTTGAGGTTGTGCGAGCCCTTCAGCCATGTGATCTTCTCATCGACGGTTTGGAGTTGGTCGGTGCCGGTGAACGGCCAGCGGGAATCGTTGGCGAAAGTGGGGGCGTTGCTGATGGGCTGTCCGGCGGATTGCGGGCTGAAGCCGGCGGGGAAGCCGAAGTTCACCGCCGGAAGCAGATTGAGCGCATTGACGCCTTCAAATATGCCGGGCAGGGCGATGGGGTTGCCGTTGGCGTCTTTAAGCGGCAGGAGGCTTTGCTGGAAGGTTTTCGCGCCGCCGGTGGCGGTATCCGCGCTGGTGTCGCTGAGCGGATCGACGCCCTGCCGGCCGCGGTTGATGCCCCAGGAGACTTCGTTCACGAGATTGGGAGTGGCGGTGTAGATCAGGGTGCCCACAGCGCCGGCGGCCTGGACGTGATAGCTGGCGGGGAACTGTCCCCATCCGCCGCCAGGCGGGTTGACGGTGCCGGCGTAGCCGTTGACGGCCTCGTAGTTCTGTAGCAGGCGCACGAACGTCTGGACCTTGGGCGAGACGTTGTAGTCGATGCGCAGGGTCTTGTCGTCGAGGGGGCGCTGCTGCGGAAGGATGGTCTGGAAATTATAGCGGCGCTGGCCGGTGGGATCGAGCGCCAGGCCGAGCGGGCTGGGGAGCGGCAGGAGGTTCAACATGGCCTCTCCCGCCGGGTTGATGCGACTGACAGGGATTTTGTTTCCGGGAAACGGCGCGCGGGTATTGGGATCGTAGATCGGAACCAGTACTCCCTGGGTGGTAACGGTTTGCGAAAAATCGCCTTGGCGCTCGAGAGCCGAGGGCATGGTGTAGTTGTGCGTCGTGGTGTTGGCGTTGAAGAGTTTGTCGTAGCCGAAGAAGAAGAAGAGCTTCTGGCGGTTCTTATTGAAGCGTGTGCCGGGGATGATGAGCGGGCCGCCAATCGTGCCGCCGGGATTCTGGTAGCGGTACTTTGGCTTCTGAATGCCGAGCTTATTGTTGAACCACTCGTTGGCGTCGAACATTTCGTGACGCCAGTAGTAATAGGCCGTGCCGTGAAACTGCGAGGTTCCGTTTTTGGTGGTGAAGGTCAACTGGCCGCCCGTGCGGCCCCCGTATTCGGCGGTGTAGTTGGAGACCAGGAGCTTCACTTCGCCGATGGTGTCGATGCTGGGAGAAATGTAACCGGGGTTGAGGTTACCGGAGTCCTGGCTGGAGACGCCGTCCACACTGAGGATGATCTGCCCGGTGTGGCCGCCATTGACGGGCGGGATGCCGCCGCCGGACCAGCCGCGGTAATCGCCGCTTTGCAGAGTCTGCACGCCGGGGAGCGTCATGATGAGGGAGACCGGGTTGCGGCCGCGGGTGGGGGTGTCTTCGATCTGGCGGAGGTCGATATTCACGGAGCGGTCGGAGCTGTCGGTGGCAACGTGGACCGTGTTGCCCTGCACCTCCACGGTGCTTGTGACCGCACCAACTTCGAGGTGGATCTGGTGCAGATCGACGCTCTCCTGGGCAGAGACAGTGATGCCCCGCTGGCCATAGATCTTAAAGCCCGGCTGAGTGATCTGAATGCTGTAGCTTCCGGGCACGAGGCCAGTGAAGGCGAAGGAACCGCTGGATTCGGTGATGAAGCTGCGGGTCTGCTGCGAAAGGTCGTTCGTCAGCTTGACATGAGCGCCTGCAATGGCGGCACCGCTGGAATCGACAACCGTTCCGGAAATCTGGCCCGTGATGCTCTGGGCCGAGAGCGGGGTTAGAGACACCACCGCGCAGAAGACCACCCATACCGCAAAGCGAAAATCTTGCATCGTAAGCTCCTAGGCTTTGAGGAACAGGGATCGAAGAGCGTGCAGTGTTCGGTTTTGGCCGCTGACAGCGGGCAGGGCAGACAGGGAGCTAAGCTCGAAGCCCGCGCCACAGGGCGAATTATGTATCACCCCAATCCGTCCCCGTTCGGACGTTTCTACAACGATATGGGATTAGGATACATGATATTTACTATGCTTCACTACTGCGTTTTCTGTATTTGTGCGGATCTGTACGAGGAGCCCTACGCCGAGCGAGAGGGATCGAGCGGATGGGTCCAGCCGAGGTTGAAAGGCACTTCGGTCATGGGGCCTTGCCACTTGAGTTCGAGCTCGATGTCGGGGTGGAGGCGGTATTTCTTGGTGAGGTCTTCGAGCTTGGCGCCGACGATATCGATGTGGGCGCGGTCGTACTGGCCGAGGCCGAGGTCGCAGCAATATTTGGCGTAGCCGAGCCAATCGGGATTGATGCCCATGGCTTCGACGCCGATGCGGTCGGCGGCGACGAAATCGAGCGAGGCGATGGCCAGGTGCGAGGGAACAGGCGTGCCGGAATTGGGGCCGTTGCCTTCCATGCCTTCGAAGCCGTCGATGACGGAGGCGCCCCAGGTGGGCGCGAGGCGCTGGGCGGTGAGCAGCATATTGTAGTGCATCTGGCGGAGGCCGACGTGGTACTTGCGCTTCTCGTTCCAATGCGGGGTTTCGCCGGGCGCATAGTGGAGCGGCGCGCCGAGGACCAGGTTCTTGATGGAGAGCGAAGCGATCACCGTGTTGTGGCACTTCAGCATGGCGGAGGAGATGACGAAGGCTTCGGGATCGAAGAGGCGGGCGGCGAGGCGGACGGGGGTGATGTGGAGGTCGGTGTCGAGGAGGGCGATGCGCTCGAATTTGGCCTCCTGGTTCAGATCGATCAGCTTGACGCCGAGGCGCTTGTATTCGCCGGGGAGAGTGGTGTAGTGGAAATTTTCGAACCCGGTGCGGGTATCGCCGGCGGCGGCTTCGGCGATGACGACGGGACCTTTGACGCGGCCATCGAGGTAATCGAGGATGCCGCGGAGGGCGTCGGCGTGCGTGGAGGCAAGCTGGTTGACCATGTTGACGTTATTGGGCTTGATGACCACGTATTTTTTGGCGCGCAGCTTGGGGCGGAGGTCCTGATCGATGGCGAGCAGGGCCTGGTAGACGTTCTTGCGGCGGTCGGGGCCGCCGATGAGCGCGACGGTGGAGCGGCGGTCGAGGGCAGGGAACGGCTCGGGGTTAGAGCCGGAGCCGAGGCGGCGGCGCGAGGCGGGGCGCTGCTGCTGGGCACCGGCGATACGGGCACGGAGCAGGGCGGCGGCTCCGGCGAGTTGGAAAAGACTGCGGCGTTGGAAAAGATTGGGCATAGGGGGACCTCCTAGGGAATCCGGGCGGCGAAGGCGGTGGACAGCGCGGCGGCGTCCTGGCCCTCGGCTATGTTGGCGTAGCCGGCCACGTAGCGGCCCTTGCGGAAGATGCAAAGGCGGCCGAGATAAGGATCGTTGGCGGAAAAGGCTTCGGCGGCAACCGAGACCGGGGCGGTCTGGCCGAAGTGGGCGCGGAGATCGCGCATGAGCGCGGCTGCCGCGGCGTCGGAATCTTCGGCGACGAGGAAAGCCTTTCCGGATGGATATTCGGCGGCGTAACCGCGCTTGAGGAGGTGGATGCCGAGGACGCTTTCGGGGACCAGACGGAGGGATTGCTGGTTTTCGGCGGGGAAGCAGGCCACCTCGGGCGGCGGGTCGGTGCGGCCTTCGAGGGTGCTGGCGAGCGCATCGGCCCAGTTCTGGAGGACGGCGGAGTAATCGCCTTCGGGATTGGCGGCGATCTCGACGTAATACTTGCCCTTGGCAAAGATGGCGCGGCGGGGGACGATCTGGCCGCCCATACCGATCTTGGTCGAGGGGAGGCGCGGATCGCGGGTGGAGGAGAACATGCCGTAGGCGGACTCGGGGTCGCCGAAATCGGAGATATCGACGATGAGGGTGACGCCGGCCTTTTCGCAGGTGATGCCCTGCATGGTCTGGAAGCCGTAGAGCAGGTAGCCTTCGGAATTGCCGTCCATGTACTCGAACAGGTTGTCGGCGGTGTAGGCGCGGGCGGGACCGTGCTGGGTCCAGCCGGACTGGCAGGTGGGCGCGGCGGTCAGGAGCGTTAGGGCGAACAGCAGGCCGGCGGCGGCCCTCATGCGAGGGCCTCCTGGGCGCGCGCCACGTGCCGCGCGACATGCACGCCGTAGGGGCAGGCGACGGTGCAGGAGGGGCAATCGCCGCAGCGGGCGGAGACGTGGTGCGGAGGCATTTCGAGGTAGCGTTCGCGCGCGAGCGTGAATTGGCCGTAGCCTTCGGCGTAGGTGAGGAAGCGGAGAACGTCGTGGACGGGAAGTCCCTGGCGGCACTGGCCGGCGCACTCGCCGCACATCCGGCAGTAGGACGGGGCGATGCGGTCCAGGTGCATGGCGAGGAGCTTTTCATCTTCGGGGCCGAAGGTCTGGGACATGGCGCGGAGGTTGTCGTCGAGCTGGTCCATATCGGTCATGCTGGGGACGGTGGTGGAGACGTTGGAATTGCGCAGGACCCATTTGAGCGCGGCGGGCATGGCGCCCTGCTGCTGCAACTTGGCGAGATTGGGATCGCCGCGGCGGAGGCGGCGCGCGCCGCCGGCCATGACCTTCATGGCGACGACGCCTTTGCCCGCTTTGACCGCTTGCTCGATCACGGAGTTCATGAAGGGTTCCATGGTGAAGTTGTAGACGGTGAGGATGACGTCGATGTGGGGATTGGCGGCGAGCGAGGGGATGAGCTCGCGCTGGCCGCCATGGGTGCTGACACCGGCGAAGCGAATTTTGCCGGCCTTTTTGGCGGCCTGCTGGGCTTCGATCAGATCGTCGGTGACGGCGGCGGGGCTGGTTTTGCCGTGGAGATACCAGATATCGACGAAATCGGTACCGAGTTCCTGGAGGCTTTTATCGAGCTGGTCGAGGGCTTCCTGGCGCGAGCTGGCCTCGGTCTTGGTGGAGAGGACCAGGTGCTGGCGCTTGCCCTTGAGCGCGGCGCCGACCATGCGCTCGTTCTGGCCGTGTCCATAATTGCGCGCGGTATCGAAATAGGTGATGCCGAGGTCGGCGGCGCGTTCGACGACGCTGCCGTCGGAGGTGATCATGCAGCCGAAGCCGAGGGTGGTGACGCGCAGGCCGGTCTTGCCGAGCGTCCGGTAGCGGAACTCGGGCGCGAAGGCGCGGCGCGGGGCGGGGGGCGCGGCCGGCGGGGCCTGCTGACCGGGTTTAGCGGTGGCGGCGACCGGCAGCGCGAGCCCGGCCGCCAGAAAATTCCGGCGCGAAGAAGACATGGATCCTCCCTAAAGAGAGTATAGGGGATTCAGGTGTGGAATAGGAGTCACGGAGTTGAGGAGTCAGGAGCCGAAGGGGTGTAGAGTAGGGATGGAAAGGAGCCGGGCATGATCGATCGGCGCACATTTCTGGCCGCGGCTGCCGCTGCCGGTGCGGCGGCGGGCGCGGAGGCAGCGGACGAAAAACTGGCGGTGGCGGGAGGAATGCCGGTGCGGCGGCAACCTCTCAAAACCAAGAACTGGGGGCCGGAGTTTTACGACGACAAAGAGCGGCAACAACTCGACGACGTGGTGGAGATGCGGAACCCGTTTCGCTTCGCCAACCCGGAGGACCGGTCGAAGGTGGCGGCGTTCGAGCGGGAATACGCGGCGTATGCGCACACGAAATACGCGCTGGCGGTGACCTCGGGGACGGCGGCGCTGCACTGCGCCATGGCGGCGCTGGAGGTGGGGCCGGGCGACGAGGTGATTCTGCCGGCGTGGACGTGGTACTCGTGCTACAACACCGTTATCCAGGCGGGGGCGCTGCCGGTATTCGCGGAGATCGACGAGTCGTTTAATATCGACCCGGCGGATATCGAGCACCGGATCACGCCGCAGACGAAGGTCATCATGGCGGTGAGCCTGCAAGGGAACCCCGCGGATATGGACCGCATCCTGCCGGTTGCGCGGAAGCACGGGCTGAAGGTGCTGGAGGATTTCAGCCAGAGCGTGGGCGCGAAGTACAAGGGGCGGCCGCTGGGGTCGATGGGGGACATCGGGATCAGCAGCCTGCAACAGAGCAAGACGATTACGGCGGGCGAGGGCGGGGCGGTGGTGACCAACGACGCGCGGCTGTACGAGCGGGCATTCCGGTTTCACGACGTGGGCATGCTGCGCGGTGCGGATGGGAAGCGGAACTTCTTTCCGGGGCTGAATTACCGGATGAACGAATTCACCGGCGGGGTGCTGCTGACGCAATTGCGGAAGCTGGACACGATTGCGGGGGCGGTGCGCGCCAACGCGGGGCGGGTTTACGGCGGCATCCGCGATTTGCCGGGAGTGCGGCTGCGGAAGTTGCCGGACCCGGAGGGAGAGTTGGGGACGGGGATCTTCATCGGGTTCAGGACGAGCGGTGAGCGGCAGCGGTACGCGGAGGCGATGCGGGCGGAGAACGTGCCGGTGTCGAGCCCGGGCGGGTCGGTGGTGCTGCCGGTGGTGCCGGAGATCGAGAATAAGGTGACGGTGGCGCCGGGGTGGCCGTCGTTCCAGACGGAGCGAGGCAAGGCGATCCGGTACGGGCGGGAATGCTGTCCGCGGACGATCGATATACTGAGCCGGTTCGCGGGGGTGATGATGGACCCGAAATTTACCGAGCGGGACACGGCGGACGCGGTGGCGGCGATCCGGAAGGTGTATCCGGCGATCTAAAAATACACTTTGGCGGCGATCTGGTTCTCGCGGTTGTTGCCGATGGTGCTGTTGATGGTGCCCACGGCGGGGTTGCCGACGGTGGTCGAAGTCCATCATGCCGGGCGCGCGGAGAATGTTGCGGCCGGAATTGCCGAAACAGATGCAGGTGGGGGGCGAAGGCCGCGGCATCGGTGGGGCAGTAGGAGCGATTGCGCCACCGGCCCCGGCAGCGGTTCTCCGCTGCGGCCGCGTTCTGCCTCTGCCCGGGCGTGGCCCGAAAGGGCTAGGCGCCGGAGGCTCCGCGGCACCATCTCAAAGAGGGTGCATTCTTATATCATAGAAATTAAGCTTTTAGCCCAGCGTTTTCCTTCATGTGGATAGTACGGCTCGCCCTCAGGCGTCCTTATACGTTTGTCGTCGTCGCGCTGCTGATTGCCATACTCGGCGTGACCGCCATCGTCACCATGCCGGTGGATATCTTTCCGTATATCGATATCCCGGTGGTGAGCATCGTGTGGACCTACGCCGGCCTTTCGCCGGAAGAGATGGAAGGGCGCATGGTCACGATCTTCGAGCGGGCCCTGACGACGACGGTGAACGACATCGAGCACATGGAGTCGCAGTCGTATAACGGCATCTCCGTGACACGCGTGTACTTCCAGCCACACGCGAAAGTGGAGCTGGCGCTGTCGCAGGTGACGGCCATCGCGCAGACGCTGCTGCGGATCTTTCCGCCGGGGACGACGCCGCCGTACGTCGCCAAGTACGACGCTTCGAGCGTTCCGGTGCTGCAACTGGGGATGGAGAGCAAGACGCTCAGCGAGCAGGAACTGTATGATATCGGGCACGTATTCATTCGCACGCCGCTGGCCACCATTCAGGGCGCATCGCTTCCGCTGCCGTACGGCGGGAAGAACCGCGTGGTGATGGTGGACCTGAATCCGGAGCAACTGTATGCCAAGGGGCTTTCGCCGGCGGACGTTTCGAATGCGCTGGGCAGTCAGAACCTGATTCTGCCGGCGGGGGATGCGAAGATCGGCGGCACGGACTACCTGATCCGGGTGAACAGCAGCCCGCGGATCCTGGACGAAATGAACGCGCTGCCCATCAAGGTAGTGAACGGGGCGACGGTATATCTGCGGGACGTGGGGCAGGTGCACGACGGCTATTCGATCCAGACCAGCATCGTGCGGACGAACGGAACGCGCGGCGCGCTGCTGACGGTACTGCGGAGCGGGCAGGCGTCGACGCTGGCGGTGGTGAACGCGGTGAAGAAGGCGCTGCCGAAGATCCTGGCGGGGCTGCCGCCGACGCTGGAAGTGCGGCAGTTGTTCGACCAATCGATTTTCGTGCGGGCGGCCATCAACGGCGTGGTGCGGGAAGCGGTGGTCGCGGCGTTTCTCACCGGGCTGATGATCCTGCTGTTTCTGGGAAGCTGGCGCAGCACGGTGATCGTGTGCATTTCGATTCCGCTTTCGATTTTGACGTCGCTGATCGTGCTGAGCATGCTGGGCCAGACGGTGAACGTGATGACGCTGGGCGGACTGGCGCTGGCGGTGGGAATCCTGGTGGACGACGCGACGGTGGAAATCGAGAACACGCACCGCAACATGGCGATGCGGAAGCCGCTGGTGCGGGCGGTGCTGGACGGCGCGCAGCAGATCGCGGCGCCGGCGTTCGTTTCGACGCTCTCGATCTGCATCGTGTTCGTGCCGGTGCTGCTGCTGACGGGCGCGGCCAAGTACCTGTTTACGCCCCTGGCGCTGGCGGTGGTGTTCGCCATGATGGCTTCGTACCTGCTGTCGCGGACGCTGGTTCCCACCATGGTGCACTACATGCTGCGGCCGGAAGTGAAGCTGTACGCGCAGGGGAAGCACGGCGAGACGTCGGGCGGCAAAGGCATCATCTGGAAGGCGCACTACATTTTCAACCGGCGTTTCGAGCTGATGCGCGCGTCGTACGCATCGCTGCTGCACTGGGCGCTGGATCACCGCACGCCGGTGCTGATCGGGTTCGGGCTGTTCGTGGCGGGCTCGCTGGCGCTGGCGCCGCTGGTGGGCGAGGATTTCTTCCCGACGGTGGATTCGGGGCAGATGCGGCTGCACGCGCGAGCGCCGACGGGGACGCGGATCGAAAAGACGGAGCAGATTTTCGCGCAGATCGAGGACCAGATCCGGCAGGTAATCCCGCAGCGGGAGATCGACAACATCATCGACAACATCGGGCTTCCGAACAACGGGCTCAACCTGGCGCTCGGGGACACCGCGACGATCGGCACGGACGACGGCGACATCCTGATTTCGCTGAAAGGCGAGCACGGCTCGACGGCGGAATACACCGACCGGCTGCGGGAGCGGCTGCACGAGAGATTTCCGGACGTGGTGTTCTTTTTCGAAGCGGCGAACATCACCAACCAGATCTTGAATTTCGGCCTGCCGGCGCCCATCGACGTGCAGGTGGTGGGGCGCGACAAGGAGGCGAATTACAAGATCGCGCAGCAGATCGAGGCGCAGATCGTACGGATTCCGGGTGCGGCGGACGTGCATATTCACCAGGTGGTGGACTATCCGGAGATCCGGGTGAACGTGGACCGGGACAAAGCGGGACAGGTGGGGCTGACGCAAGGGGACGTGGCGAACAGCCTGCTGATTTCGCTGAGTTCGAACTCGCAGATTGCGCCGACGCAATGGCTGGACTGGAAAACGGGAATCAGCTATTCGGTTATGGTGCAGACGCCGCAGTATCGGGTGGACTCGCTGGAGGCGATGATGCGCACGCCGCTCGCGGCGATGGCGGGGAACGTGAAGAGCACGACGCCGGCTTCGCTGGCGGGCGTGTCCGACCAGGGGAACTCGGCGGTGGGCAGCGGGCCGAGCCAGAATTCGGCGGCGTACGGCAATCCGGGAACGGCGAGCACGGGACCGCAACTGCTTTCCAACCTGGCGGGGGTGACGCGCGCGGTGACGCCGGAAGTCGTGAGCCACTACAATGTGCAGCCGGTGTTCGACATTTACGCGAACGTGGATCGGCGGGACCTGGGCGCGGTGGGCACGGCGGTGGAGAAGATCGTGGCGCAGGCGGAGCGGAAGCTGCCGCGCGGGTCGTCGATCGACGTGCGCGGGCAGATAGCCACGATGGAAACCTCGTTCCGCCGGCTGGGGCTGGGGATCGTTTTCGCGATCGTGCTGGTGTACCTGCTGATGGCCATCAATTTTCAATCGTGGCTGGACCCGTTCATCATCCTGATGGCGCTGCCGGGCGCGCTGGCGGGGATCGTGTGGATCCTGTTTATGACGCAGACGACGTTCAGCGTGCCGTCGCTGATGGGCTCGATCATGTGCATCGGGGTGGCGACGGCGAACAGCATTCTGCTGGTGGTCTTCGCGAACGACCAGCGGGAGGAGGGCCTGGACGCGCGGTCGGCGGCGCTGGCGGCGGGGCACACGCGGATCCGGCCGGTGCTGATGACGGCGAGCGCGATGATTATCGGCATGCTGCCGATGGCGCTGGGAATGGGCGAAGGAGGAGAACAGAACGCGCCGCTGGGGCGGGCGGTGATCGGCGGGCTGGTACTGGCTACCGTCACCACGCTATTCGTGGTTCCATTAGTATATAGCGTGCTGCGGAAGAACCCGCCGGTGGATTACGAACGCAGAATCGTCGAGGAGGAACACGAGTACTTGCGGGATGAGATGATGCAGGGCGAGGAACTGCCATGAACGAGGTGGGCGCCCAAACCACCGAAGAGCGATTGCGCGCGGAAATCGAAGCGCTGAAGCGGAAGCTTGCGCAGCGCAGCGCGGAGCGGCCTCCGAAAACCGGGCCATCGACGGGCGCGCTGGTGGTAATCGCGGTGGTGCTGGTGGCGCTGGTGGTGGCGGGATTTTTCGCGGGATATCTGCCGCGGCAGCGAAGGGAACGGGTTTTGGCGGCCGAGTCCAGGGCCGAAAGCCAGGCGCGGCCGGTGGTGAGCGTGCAGGCGGTGAAGCGCGAGGCGCCGCACGACAACCTGGTGCTGCCCGGCAATATTCAGGCGGTGACGGAAGCGCCGATTCTGGCGCGGGCCAACGGATACATCAAGCAGCGGTTCGTGGATATCGGCGACCACGTGGCGGCGGGGCAAGTGCTGGCGATCATCGAGGCGCCGGAATTGATGCAGCAAATCCGGCAGGCGCAGGAAGCCGTGGACCAGGCCAACAGCAACATCCAGCAGGCGGAAGCGGCGCTACAGCAGGGGCAGGCGAACCTGACCCTGGCGCGGGTGACCTCCGAGCGCTGGCAGAGGCTGGTGGTGAAGGGCGTGGTCTCGAAGCAGGAGAACGATACGTACTTCGCGCAGTACCAGGCGCAGCAGGCCAACGTGCATGCGCTGGAAAAGGCGGTGGCGGCGGCGCGCAGCAACGCCGGCGCAGCGGAGGCGAACCTGGGGCGGCTGGACGAACTGGTGAGGTATCTGAACGTGAGCGCGCCGTTCACGGGCGTGATCACGGTGCGCAACGTGGACGTGGGCGCGCTGGTGAACGAAGGGACGACGCTGCTGTACCGCATCGCGCAAGCCGAACGGCTGCGGATTTTCCTGAACGTGCCGCAGGCGGATTCGGGATCGGTGCGGGTGGGGCAGAAGGCGACAATCAGACTTCCCGACCGGCCGGGCATGAAATTCGACGGCGAGGTGACGCGGAGTTCGGATGCGCTGGATCCGGCGTCGCGCACGCTGCTGACCGAGGTGCAGGTACCCAATTCCTCCGGCCTGCTGCTGCCCGGAATGTACGCGCAGGTGGACCTGCTGGTGCCGCGCAAGAACGCGCCGCTGGTGATCCCGGGCGGCGCGCTGGTGGTGCGCAGCAACGGGACGCAGGTGGCCGTGGTGGGCGCGGACGGCGTGGTGCACTTCACCCGCATTCAGTTAGGCCGCGATTTCGGCGACCGCTTGGAAGTGCTCGGCGGGTTGCAGGACGGCGACCAGGTGGTGATGAACCCGAGCGACGCCGTGCGCGAAGGGGTGAAGGTAAAGCCGGTGAAATAAGTTGTGAGTTATCAGTTATGAGTTTTGGGTTTTGAGCTCCGGCTGCTCATACTCATAACTCACGACTCAAAACTGAGAGCTTTATATGTATAAATCCATTGGCATCCTTTTCGTCGCGGTCGGGCTCTCGGCTCCCCTCGCGGCGCAGACCGGCCCGCCGCTGAATTTTCAGAATTCGCAACGCGTCCACGAGCTGATCCGCGCGGGAAATATGTATCTTTCACTGCACGACGCGCTGGCGCTGGCGATCGAAAACAATCTCGACATCGAGTTGGAGCGCTACACGCAGCCGGCGGCGAGCACGGAACTGCTGCGCACGCGCGGCGGCGGGCTGGCGCGCGGACTGGATTTCACGGTGGCGGAGGCGCCCACGGGCGTGGGCGGACCGCTGGGTCCGCTGGTGACCAACACTGCGGCGGCGGGGCAGGCGGTCACGGGATCTTCGGTGGCGACCAATCCGATCGAACTGGGCGCGCTCACCGAACCGCTGGACAACCTTTCGGTCGCGGGGACGACGCCGCCATCGACAGGCACGCCGGTGCCTATTTTCGATCCGTCGCTGGTGGGGGAATTGAACTGGACGCACGCGACGGCACCGCAAAACAGCCTGCTGACCTATGGCACGAGCGCGCTGGTGAGCAACACGACCATCGCCAATGCGGGAATCGAGCAGGGGCTTGCGACGGGCGCGCAGGTGGGGCTGAACTTCGACAACAACCACACGTCGCTGAACGCGCTGACCACCGGGTACAATCCGTTCACCGAATCGAACCTGGGGCTGACGGTGACGCAGCCGCTGCTGCGCGGCTTCGGGATGGGCCTCAACCGGCGGTTCATCCGCATCGCCTTCAACGAACAGAAAATCTCCAGCCTGCTTTTCCAGCAGCAGTTGATCGCGACGGTGTATGGCGTGGTGCGGCTGTACACCGATTTCGTGGCGCTGACCGAAGACGAAAAAGTGAAGGAGGAGACGCTGGCGGCGGCGGAGAAGCTGTACTCGGACACCAAGGACCAGGTGGAGGAAGGCACGCTGGCGGAAGTGGAGATGACGCGCGCGGACGCGCAGGTGTTTTCCGCGCGGCAGGACCTGATCAACGCGCGCGGGCTGCGCGACGAGCAGGAGGCAATTCTGAAGAACGTGCTGACGCGGCGGGGGAATGAAGATCCGGAAGTGGAATCGGCGCACATCATTCCGACGGACGTGCTGACGATTCCGGCGCAGGACCAGGTGCGGCCCATGCAGGACCTGATCGTCGAAGCGCTGGCGCGCCGGCCGGACTTGGGGCAGGCGGTGCTGCAAATCGAGAACTCGCGCATCGGGCTTCAGGGCGCGAAGAACGCCACGCTGCCGGAAGTGGACCTGGTAGGGATCGCGGAGAATAACGGCATGGCGGGCGCGGTGAATTCCTTCGCGCCGGGCACGGTGGCGCCGGGGCCGGTGGGCGGACTGGGCGGCGCGCTGGACCAGATTTTTCTGCGCAAGAACCCGACCTACGGAGTGGGCGTGCAGGTGACGCTGCCGATCCGCAACCGCATCGCCGAAGCCGACCTGGCGCGCGACCAGATCCAGGTGAAGAAGTCGGAGATCCGGCTGCGGCAAATGCAGAATGAGGCGCGGCTGGAGGTGGAGGATTCGCTGATCGCGATGCGGCGCGCACGGTCGTCGTACGAGGCGGCGGTGCAGACGCGGAAATTCCAGGAGCGGTCGCTCGAGGCGGAGCAGGCGAAGTTCGACGTGGGGGCGTCGACGGCGTTTTTCGTGATTCAGTACGAGAGCCTGCTGGCGCAGGCGAAATCGACCGAGGTGGCGGCGAAGAGTTCGTACGTGAAGGCGAAGGCCGCGCTGGAGCGGGCCATGGGGACGATCCTGGACGACAACCGGATTTCGGTGGAAGCGGCGGTGAAGGGGCGGATGTAGAAAAGGGCGCCTCGGCATTGCGCTTGACGTATGTACAAGCGTTGAATCCAATCCGGCTGAACAGCGATTTGTGACTCCGCTCGTCCCGCCGAACCGCATGAACGCCAGGAATACGAGGCAGGATTATGAAGGATCGCTACGATTTCAGCAAGGGCAAACGCGGCAGGGTTCTTCCGCCGGAACCCGAGCCGGAGGGCACGACCCGGATTACGATTCGGCTCGACCAGGATATCGTGGACCGGTTCTTTGAAATGGCGGAGCATTCCGGGGGTGCAACCGGGTATCAAACGCTGATCAACGCGGCGCTACGGGAATATCTCGATGGGAAGGCGCCGAGATTCGAAGATACGCTGCGGCGCATCATTCGAGAGGAATTGAAGTCCAGCGCGGCCTGATTCGCTACCTTCCCGTCCACACGGGCGCGAGCCATGCCACGGGCTTGGACGGGTCGGCGCCGGGGGCGTCGCCGCCGCGGCCGGTCCACACGCGCACGAAGAAGTACTTACTGGCGGAATCCTTAATCTCCGGTGTCCAGTGGATGGAAGAAGCCGGCGCGGGATTGTAAACTTCCGCTACCTGGCCTCCGTCTTTGACGATATCCAACTTCGTAATCTTGTCGTCGGGATCGCTGACCTTGACATCGAATTTCAGGGCGGACGGGCGGTTGAGCGTCGAGCCCATGATCTCGCCGTTCACCGAGTATCTGCACTGGATGTCTTTATCGAGCGAAGCATAAGTCCGACGGTGCTTCATGGCATCCAACATAGCTACCTTGCCGAGGCTGGTCGCCAGGATGAAGGTGCGCGAGGTGTGCTTGGTGATGCCCGAAAAACCGTGGTTATCGTTGCCGCAGATGGGAGACACTTTCCAGCCGTGGTCGAGCGCACTGATAAATGCCGGGTAATGGATCTTATTATTTGAGTTAATTACTTCCAGCATCGTAATGATATCGGTAACTTGCGGAGTGCGATAATCCCAATTATTGTACTGGTCCGGCCCGGGGTGGTTGAAGCTGGCGACCACGGGGCCCTGGCCGTTGGCCTCGGCGGTGGCGAGCCACTTATAGAACTGCTGCAGGCCGATGCCGGGGGCGAGCGCGTTCATGATATCCGAGCTGTTGAACACGTTGATGTGGCCCTTTCCGTCGGGGCCGTCGTTCTCCGAATATTCGAAGCCGGCGATGGCCAGAAACTTGCTGTCGGTCGCGGCGGCGGCCTCGTGCTTAACGGCCAGCCAGGCGGGATTTTCGGGGCTGGGCGGCTGGAAGGCGCCTTCCTGCGAATGGTCGGTCGTGGCGTAGAAATCGTAGCCGGCTTCCTTGGCGCGGCGGAAATGCTCCGAGGGCGGCCCCTGATACTTTTGCCAGTCCGGTTTCAGCGGCATGCCGGGAGCGGGGATCTGCGCGCCATTAATGACGTAAATGCCCGGGCAGCCGTTCTTGGTCTTCACATAACCCTGGGTCCATACGTAGGCGACCGGGTTTTTGGGATCGGGGCCATAGACCTCGATGCCGGAGCAGCCGCTCTTGGCGAGATGCTCGCCGTGAGACCAGGTATAGGCGGTATGCGAATGGGTGTTGCCGGCATAAATGTGATAGTCGTCCGGCGTGGGCGCGTGCTGGGCAAACGCCAGCGCGGCCAGCGCGAACGAGACCGGCAGTAG
>JAJYLS010000263.1 GCA_021787555.1 Acidobacteriota bacterium
GACTTTTTCCGCGCCTTTTCCTACCATCGAACTGTCGATGGGAGGGCAAAGAGATATGGTGCTGGCGTTCGAGCGGCGCATCACACCGTCGCGGCGGGCGACGCCCTCCACCGGGGAATCCGAAGGCCGCCTCCGCGTGGCGGTCGTCTTCACCTTCGGTGACGCCACCCTCGCGGCTATGCGCAGAGCCGGGGCACTGGCGGACAAGCTGAACGGCCGCATCACCCTGATCGTGCCGCAGATCGTTCCCTATCCGCTGCCGCTCGAAAGCCCCCCGGTACTGCTCGATTTCAGCGAGCGGCGCTTGCGCGAACTGGCCGTGGAAAGCGCGGTCGAAACGACCATTCGGATTTATCTTTGCCGCGACCGTATCGCCACGCTCAAATCCGTGCTGGCGCCGCGCTCGCTGGTGGTGGTCGGCGGCCGCAGGCGCTTGTGGTGGCGAACCCGCGAGCAAAGGCTGGCAAGGCAATTGCGCCACGCCGGGCATGAGGTAATTTTCACGGAAACGGAGTGAGAAACCCGATGCTGGATGCATTCTATATCGCTGTCGGTTGCGTGTTCCTGGTGGTCTGCTGGTGGTTCACCAAGGCGTGCGACCGGCTTTAGCCGTCAGGAGAGTTCTATGGATTACGTGATTGCCGGGATCGCGGCGGCGGGCCTGTTTTTTTACCTGGTCTACGCCTTGCTGCGGCCGGAGAAGTTTTAAGAGGAGAACATGACCGCTCTCGGAATTGCCCAAATTCTGATTTTCTTCGCGCTGATCTTCATCTGCGTGAAACCGCTGGGCGCGTACATGGCGCGCGTGTTCGAGGGGGAGCGCACCTTTCTCCACCCGGTGCTGCGGTGGCTGGAAGTGCTGGCGTACAAAGCCGGCGGCGTGCGCGAGGACGAAGAGCAGCACTGGACGAGATATACCGCCTGCGTGCTGAGCTTCAGCATCTTCGGGTTTCTGCTGATGTACCTGTTCCAGCGGCTCCAGGGATTTCTGCCCTTCAACCCGCAGCATTTCGGGACCGCGCAGGTTCCGCCCGACCTGGCGTTCAACACGTCCACGAGCTTTGTGACCAATACCAACTGGCAGGCCTACTCCGGAGAATCCACGCTGAGCTACTTCGCCCAGATGGCCGCGCTGACGGTGCAGAATTTCGTTTCCGCCGCCGCGGGTATCGCCATCGCCATCGCGGTGGTACGCGGCTTCGCGCTGCACGAGATGCGCACCATCGGCAATTTCTGGGTGGACATGACGCGAGCCGCGGTTTACGTGCTGCTGCCCATCTCCATCGCCGGGGGCCTGTTCCTGTGTTCGCGCGGCGTGATCCAGAACTTGAAGCCGTACACGCAGGTGGCCACGGTGGAAGGCGGGACACAGACCATCGCGCAGGGGCCGGTAGCATCGCAGGAAGTCATCAAGGAACTGGGCACCAACGGCGGCGGCTTTTTCAATGCCAACTCGGCGCATCCGTTTGAAAATCCGACGCCCGGGACCGACCTGTTCGAGATGTGGCTGCTGCTGGTGATCTCCGCGTCACTGACCTACACGTTCGGCAAGATGGTGGGCGATACGCGCCAGGGGTGGGCCGTCTTCGCAGCGTTTCTGATCATGTCGCTGGGGGGCGTGTTCATCTGTTACGGCTTCGAGCAGGAGGGCAACCCCATCCTGGCCAAGCTTGGACTTCAGACCGCGGCCACGGCGAATCAGCCGGGCGGCAACATGGAGGGCAAGGAGGTGCGCTTAGGTGTGCCCAATTCCACGCTGTGGGCCACGGTCACCACCGATACAAGCTGCGGCGCGGTCAACGCCATGCACGACAGCCTGCTGCCGATCGCCGGGCTGGTGCCGCTGCTCAACATGATGACGGATATCGTCATTTTCGGCGGGGTGGGCGCGGGGCTCTACGGCATCCTGATTTACGCCATCCTGGCGGTGTTCATCGCCGGACTGATGGTGGGGCGCACGCCGGAATATCTTGGCAAGAAACTGGAGCAGAAGGAGGTCAAGATGGCCATGCTGGCCATCATCGTGACCTCCGCGAGCATCCTGATCTTCAGCGGGGTGAGCACGCAGGCCCATTTTGCGCCGAAGGGATATTGGAATTCGCCGGGCCCGGCCACCGCCAACCTGGGCAATGACGGACCGCACGGCCTGAGCGAAATTCTTTACGCCTACACCAGCAGCACGGGGAATAACGGCAGCGCCTTCGCCGGAATCAACGCCAACACACCCTGGTACAACCTGACGCTGGGGCTGGCGCAATTGATCGGCCGCTTCCTGTTCCTGATTCCCATTCTCGCCGCGGCGGGCAGCCTGGCGGCCAAGAAGAAAACCCCGGTGACCAGCGGCACCTTTCCGACCCACGGCCCGCTGTTCGTCGGACTGCTCATCGGCACAGTCCTTATCGTCGCCGTGCTGACTTATTTCCCGGCGGTTTCGCTGGGGCCGATTGTCGAGAATTATCTGATGCATGCCGGGAGGCTGTTTTGACCACTACAACCAGTGAACCTCAAATCACGCCGCAGGTGCCGCCGGAGGACCCGACCTCCATTCTGCCGAAGAAACTGGCGCGCTCGCGGCCGCTGTTCGACCGCGAGATCGTGGGCCGCGCGGTGCGCGCGTCGTTCGCCAAGCTGAACCCCGGCTCGCTGCTGAAGAACCCGGTGATGTTCGTGGTGGAAGTGGGCGCGGCGCTCACCACCGCGTTTCTCGTCCGGGACACGATCATGGGAGCGCGCGGCATCGGTTTTGAATTCCAGATCGCGCTGTGGCTGTGGTTCACGGTGCTGTTCGCCAACTTCGCCGAAGCCATGGCGGAGGCGCGGGGCAAGGCGCAGGCCGACAGCCTGCGCAAAACCAAGACCGATGCCATCGCCAAGCGGATGGTCAACGGCGGCAAAATCGAGCAGGTGCCCAGCTCGGCGCTGCGCTCGGGCGACATCGTCATCTGCGTTGCGGGCGATTTGATTCCCGGCGACGGCGAAGTGATCGAGGGCATCGCCACGGTGGACGAGTCGGTCATCACGGGCGAGAGTGCGCCGGTGATCCGCGAATCGGGCGGCGACCGCAGCGCGGTGACCGGCGGAACCAAGGTGCTCTCGGACGAGATCAGAATCAGGATCACCTCGAACCCCGGGGAAACGTTTCTCGACCGCATGATCGCGCTGGTGGAAGGGGCCGAGCGGCAGAAGTCGCCCAACGAGATCGCGCTGAACATCCTGATCGCCGGGCTGACGCTCATCTTCCTGCTGGCGGTGGTGACGCTCCAGCCGTTCGCCGCGTTCAGCGTGACGCAGGCGGGCGCGGGAGCGGTGCCCAAGGTGGCGGTGCTGATTTCGCTGCTGGTCTGCCTCATTCCGACCACCATCGGCGGGCTGCTTTCGGCCATCGGGATCGCCGGCATGGACCGCGTGATGCAGCACAACGTGCTGGCCATGAGCGGCAAAGCCGTGGAAGCCGCGGGCGACGTGAACTCGCTGCTGCTGGACAAAACCGGCACAATCACGCTGGGCAACCGGCAGGCGGTGGAATTTCTGCCGGTGGAAGGCGTCAGCCAGGAAGACCTGGCGGATGCCGCGCAGTTATCCAGCCTGGCCGATGAGACGCCCGAAGGCCGCTCGGTGGTGGTGCTGGCGAAAGAGAAGTACGGGCTGCGCGGCCGCCACATTCCCGAGGGCGAAGCCAATTTCATTCCGTTCTCCGCGTATTCGCGCATGAGCGGCGTGGACTTTCAAGGGCGGCGGCTGCGCAAAGGCGCGACGGAGGCCATCTGCAAGTTCGTGGGCGAGTGCGGCGGGCAGGTGACCGCGCAGATCCACGAGCTCAGCGACCGTATTTCGCGCGGCGGTGGGACGCCACTGGCGGTGGCCGACGGCCGGCGACTGCTGGGCGTGATCCATTTGAAAGATATCGTGAAGGGCGGCATGAAGGAACGCATCGCGCAGCTTCGGCGGATGGGCATCCGCAGCGTGATGATCACGGGCGATAACCCGCTCACCGCCGCGGCCATCGCCGCCGAAGCCGGCGTGGACGATTTCCTGGCGCAGGCGACTCCCAAGGACAAGCTACAATACATCAAGAAGGAGCAGTCGAAGGGGCGGCTGGTGGCGATGACCGGGGACGGCACCAACGATGCGCCGGCGCTGGCGCAGGCGGATGTCGGGCTGGCGATGAACACCGGCACGATGGCGGCCAAGGAAGCCGGCAACATGGTGGACTTGGACAGCAACCCGACGAAGCTGATCGAAGTGGTGGCCATCGGCAAGCAGTTGCTGATCACCCGCGGGGCGCTGACCACGTTTTCGATCGCCAACGACGTGGCGAAGTATTTCGCCATTATCCCGGCGATGTTCGCGGCGACTTATCCGGTGCTGAACAAGCTCAACATCATGGGGCTGCACTCGCCGCAGAGCGCCGTGCTGGCGGCGGTGATCTTTAATGCGCTGATCATTATCGCGCTGGTACCGCTGGCGCTGCGCGGAGTGAAGTACCGCCCGCTGGACGCGGCCAGCCTGCTGCGGCGCAACCTGCTGATTTACGGGCTCGGCGGCATCATCGCGCCGTTCCCGGGCATTTGGGCGATCGATCGATTGCTGGCGCTGTTTCATCTGGCGTAGAGGAACGATTATGTGGAAACAACTCTTACCGGGACTTCGCATCAACATCTTCGTGACCATCGTTTTCGGCGTGGTCTACCCGCTGGCTATGACGGGGCTTTGCCAGGTTTTCTTCCCGCACCGCGCCAACGGAAGCCTGATCACGGTGGGCGGGAAAGCGGTCGGGTCGGAGCTGATCGGCCAAAATTTCTCGAAGCCGGAATATTTCCATCCGCGGCCTTCGGAGGCGGGCAACGGTTACGACGCCACGGCGAGCGGGGGTTCGAACCTGGGCCCCACCAGCGCGAAACTGGTGCTGGGAACCGTCAAGACCGACAAGAATCATGAGGCGGTCGATTTCGACGGCGTCAGCCTGCGCGTGGTGCATTACTGCGTCGAGAACGGTATTCCGTACGAATCCTCGGAGCCGCTCGGCCGGTTCAGGGATGCGGGCGGCAACCTCGACGATGTGAAGCTGATCGAAGCTTTCAACGACAAGAAAGCGCCGCTGGTGTTCCGGGCCAAAGAGCCGATTCCGGCGGACGCGGTGACGGCGTCCGGTTCGGGGCTCGATCCGGACATCAGCCCGGCGAACGCCGCTATTCAGGCGGCGCGGGTGGCCAAGGCGCGCGACATTCCAGTGGAACAGGCGCGACAACTCGTGGCGCGGTTCACCCAGGAACCGACGTTCGGAGTGCTGGGCGAACCGCGGGTCAACGTGCTCGAACTGAACCTGGCGCTGGACCGGCAATTCCCGGCCAAGTAGTGAGAGCGGGGCGCGGCAGGACCTGGAGTGGCGGGGCGTGCGGGGTTGGCGCGGCGATCGGGCTGGTTTTCGCCGGCGCTCTGATGGCGCAGAATGCATCGCCGCCGCTGGCAGCGCCCGCGCTGGTTGGCCCGCTTTCGTTTCCCGAACAGACCACCGTGGATGCGGGGCCGCTGGGGAAACTCAACGTGAACGGCGTGCTGAGCGGGATGGGCTTGGTGCAGGGCAATCCGGTGCCGGGCGACGATGCCGAGCGCGGGGTGCTGACCAACGGCGAGGTGATTATCCAGAAGACCAGCGGGTGGTGGCAGTTCTACGTGCAGGCCGGCGGCTACGACGTGCCCGAACTGGGACTGCCGGTTCTCTCGACGGAAAAGACGGTGAGCGATCTCTTCGGTCCGGTGCCGGTGGCGTATCTCAAGCTGGCGCCGGCGAAGAACACTTCCATCCTGATCGGCTCGCTGCCCGCTTTGATGGGCGCCGAGTACAATTTCACTTTCCAGAACATGAACATCGAGCGCGGCCTGCTCTGGAACCAGGAAAACGACGTCAATCGCGGAATCCAGGTGAATCAGGCAGTGGGCAAGTTCACCGCGTCGCTGAGCTGGAACGACGGGTATTATTCGAACCGCTATTCCTGGCTGAGCGGTTCGCTTACGTACACCAGCGGGCCGCACAGCGTGGCCTTCACGGCGATGGGGAACCTGAGCCAGACCAAGGTTCAAACCCTCGCTACGCCGGTGCAGAACAACAGCAGCATGTACGCCCTCATCTACACCTACACCAAGGGCGCCTGGATCGTGCAGCCGTACTTTCAGGCCAGCGAAGTCCCCACCGATCCAGCCGCCGGAATTGCCCGTGGCGCGGATACCTATGGCGGCGCGGTGCTGGTAAACCGCACGCTGGGCCACGGCTTCTCACTTGCCGGCCGAGCCGAATGCATCAGCACCACCGGCACCGCCGCGGAGCAGGCCGTCAATCTCCTCTTCGGCCCAGGCAGCGCCGGCTGGTCCCTCACGCTCACGCCCACATTCCAGGCGCACGCGTTTTTCGTGCGCGGCGAATTCTCGTTCGTGGGTGCGTCCAGCTACACACCCGGTTATGCTTTCGGCTTGGCGGGCCGGAACCGGAACCAGACGCGCGGACTGATCGAGACCGGATTCATATTCTGAACTGAAAGCCAGCTAAAATGTGATCCGTGGCCACATCCCAAGACCGCCGGCCCAATCCGGACGAATTGCTGCGCCGCATTCAGGCGGAAGAGCGGCGGGAGCGGCGCGGGCGGCTCAAAGTTTTTTTGGGGTACGCTTCGCGAGTCGGCAAGACGTTCCGGATGTTCGACGAGGGGCGGCGGCGGAAACAGCGCGGCGAGGACGTGGTGGTCGGCGTGGTGCAGAGGCCGACTACGCCGGAGGTCGAGCCGATCCTGGCGCGCCTCGAAGTGATTCCCGCAATGGTGGAGAAAGACGCCGGCGAGACGTACAGCGTGATCGACGTAGCCGCGATCCTCAAGCGCCAGCCGCAGGTGTGCGTGATCGACCAGCTTGCCTACCGGAATCCTCCAGGGAGCCGGAATCCGGAGCGCTGGCAGGATGTGGAGGAACTGCTGGAGCACGGCATCAACGTCATCTGCGCGGTGAACCTGCAACACATCCGCGAGATGCAGGATTCGGTGGAGCGCATCACCGGGAAACGCGCCGCGCACAGCGTACCGCATGCGTTTTTGCAGGAAGCGGATGAAATCGAAGTGGTGGACGCGCCGCCGGAGGCGCTGCTCGGCCGCGGGGCTTCCGCCGGCATGCCCGGGCCGCGGCAGCTTGCGGAACTGCGCGAACTGGCGCTGCTGCTGGCGGCGGACGTGGTGGACCGGCAGTTGCAGGAGTACCTGCTGGCCCACGGCATCGCCGCGCGCTGGGGCACGCAGGAGCGCATCCTGGTGTGCCTCACACCGCGCAGCAACGCCGCCGAGATGCTGGAGAGCGGCCGCCGGAACGCTCTGCGCTTTCATGGCGCGCTGCTGGCGGCATACGTCGAGCAGCCCGGGCTGCGCCCCGCCGACCGCGAAAAACTGGAAGGACACATCGCCAAGGCGCGGGAGCTGGGGGCGGAGATTTACACGCTCCGGGGCTCCGATTTCGTGCGCACCATTCTCGAATTCGCCGGCGAGCAGCGCGTCACACAGCTTTTCCTGGGCCACACGATCCGGGACAAGAAGCAGCGGTGGCTCGCGCGCGGCCCCATCGACCGCCTGATCGACGCCGCCGAGGACTTCGACGTGCGCCTCTTCCCGCACCGGGAGGCGGAATGAGCGGCGGGGCGGGCGGGATGGGCGGCAAAGCGAGCGAAGGCAAACGGGGCCGCCTGAAGGTCTACCTGGGCTACGCCGCGGGGGTGGGCAAAACGTACCGCATGCTGGACGAGGCGCAGGCCATGCGGCGCCAGGGAGCGGACGTGGCAATCGGCTACTTCGAGCCGCATGGGCGGCAGGACACGATCGCCAGGACCGAGGGGCTGGAAATCATCCCGCGGCGCATCATCCCTTACAGCGGCACGCAATTCGAAGAGATGGACACGGAGGCCATCCTGCACCGGCATCCGCAGGTGGCCGTGGTGGACGAGTTCGCCCACACGAACGTACCGGGCTCGGAGCACGTGAAGCGCTGGCAGGACGTCCACATGCTGTTGGCCGCGGGGATCGACGTTCTCACCACGATGAACGTGCAGCACCTGGAGAGCCTCAACGACGAGGTGTGGCACGTGACGGGCGTGCGCATGCGCGAGACGATCCCGGATTGGGTGGTGGACGAAGCCGACGAGGTCATCCTGGTGGACCTGACGCCGCGGGCGCTGCGCAACCGCATCCTGCGCGGCGCGGTTTATGCCTCCGAGAAGGCGCGGCACGCCATGGAGAATTTCTTCACGGAGGCGAACCTTTCCGCCTTGCGCGAGATGGCGCTGCGCTACACGGCGCATGAGGTGGAGG
>JAJYLS010000264.1 GCA_021787555.1 Acidobacteriota bacterium
TACGGCAATTTCGTTGGAGGAAACGCCCGGCCCCAGTTCCAGGCGCCAGCCGGCATTGAAGCGGAGGTCGCCGCCTTCGAGCGAGACCGCCCGTGGTTCCGGAATCACCGTGTAGCCACACGCCAGGAGCGGTGAATGAATCTGCGCCGCGAGCGGGAGCGCCGCGAGAATTAGTAATGTGCCAGACCCGATTCTCCAACGCATCATCTTTATCTTCTCCTCATTCGAGCGATATGCGCTAGTCGGGCGGAAACCGGCTTGAGATCCAGCCAATCGAACCGGCCGATGCGTGCCTGCGGCACAACCTTACCAGACCCTGAGTTTCACGAAGCCTGGAGCGGCATTTTCAAACGGGCCGGCGGTGGGCGCCACGGAGCGAGGATTTCCGAAGTAGTCGTAATCGATGACCAGCGGCGTCCCGTCGCCATTTTCATAAGGAAGGTCCGGAACGCGGGCCTTGCCCAGGAGGGCGGTCGTCACGCGGCGGGTGACGGCCTTGCGCAGTTCCTCGGGCGAATCGTATCGCAGAAAAACGCGACCGCCCTCATCGAGGACCTCTACCGGCGGCTGGGCAGCGGAGATGACAAGCGGATCGATTTCCTTCGCGTACGGACGCGCTCCGTTGAGATATACGTTTCCGCCGGTGAACAACGGAAACGGCCGCCCGTCGTACACCGCAAGGGTCACCGCGGGGCCGATCAGGATATTGTTGTAGAAGCGGTCATCACCGCCCTCAATATCCCGTAGCGCGATCACTTGGGTCGAGTGAGCGCGGTGATACGGCGTCACGCGCCGCAACTCCGGCCGACTGACGACCCGGCCGGCGATGAGGTTGTGCGCGTATGCGCCGCCCTCCGACATGTCCGACAGGCTCACGGGGGAAAGGAAGAGGTTGTCATCCACGACGAATGGGCCATGGTCCACTTCGACAAACAGATCGTCGGTGGTGTTGTCGTAGAGAAGGTTGCGGGAGACGCGGGTCCCCTGCGCCATCCAATCCAGCCAGATGCCGCGTCCGGCATTGTGAATGCGGTTGCCGCGGATCAGCACGTCGATGGCGGCATGCAGCTTGATGCCGGCGATTTCGGCGCCGGCAAACTGGCGCTTGGTCCAGATGTTGTAAATGTGGTTGCCGGTGACCTGGCTGAATACCGCCCCCAGGCTGCCGGCAATGCCGGCCTGCCCGCAATTGAAGATGACGTTGTTGCGGACGATGTGGGAGCCGATTGTTTCCCGCGACCACCCCTCCTTCAGCGCCCGCACGATCACCTCGTTGTAATGGGTTGCGCCATCCTTGCTGGGGTCGTGCGACCAGACGTTTTGGCCCGTGGCGCGATCCTTTCCGAGGGTGATGCCCGCGCACTTGGAATCGCTGATGACATTGTCCTCGATGATCCACCCTTTGCTCCAGTTGGTTCCGATCAGCCCGATCTGCTCGGCCGTCGGGGGTGCCCACTGGGTGGCAGCCTGGCTCATCTGGAAGCCGCGAACCGTGATGTAATTCCGGCCGGGCTGATCGGGATAAAAGCAACTGTCCCGCACGTTGATCTCGACCAGTTCCTGGTTGGGATCCTTGTCGTGGAAGTTGGCGTAGATATAGGTAAACCGGTCATCGCTCTCGCAGTACCAGGTCCAAAGCGAGGCGCTGCGGTCGCGGGCATCGGGGAAGGGTTGCGGGTTCAGCACTCCTGCGAGCGTGGGGCTTTCGAACAGGGACCGGCCGTTCAGGTAGACCTCTCCGGTGTGGTGGGGGCGGCCGCGGTCGTTGAACCAGTCGCCCGCGATGAGGTCCTGGTAAGGGTTGTACTTCCCGAAGAATGCGTTGGGGATCGTGACTTTCCAGACTCCCGGCCGAAAGGGCTTCCAGTCGCGGATGACTTCCGAGCCTTTGATGACGACGGTCTCGCCCGGCGCAGCGCGGTAAACGATCCGGCTGGCATCCGAGGTCCCACCGCGCGGCGGCGTCACGCGCTCGCGGTAGGTGCCCGCATGCACGGTGATGACATCGCCGGGCTGAGCGCGCGCGGCAGCGGCGGAAATGGTCCGCAAAGGATTCGCGAACGAGCCGTCACTGCGATCGTTTCCATTCACGGAAACGTGGAACTCCGTGGCGAAAGCCAGAGGAACTGCGAGAGCGAGAAAGAGAAGTTTGCGGAGCCGCATCCTGGAATGCCTCGATCAGTTTCCAGGCGCGGACACCCGGAGGTGGAGAAACCGGTCTTTGCGGGCCGCGAACCAGAACCACGATTTCGTCATTGCGACTCCAATTGAAGCATGTTTCAACCGGGGGCGGCGCGACCCGCCTGGCGCCGCGACACGCCATTGCCGTGCGCTATGCTGAACTACGGGTTCATCGACATCTCTACGCTGTGCCTGGCACGGCGGCCGCATGACAAGGGAGGGAGCAGTCAAATCGCGAGTCGGGGTTTTCGGCATCGGGCTGGCAGCTTACTGGCCGCAGTTCGCGGGTCTGAAAGAAAGGCTCGAAGATTGCCAGCGCCGGGTGGAGAGCCGCATCGCCGGGTTTGGCGCGGAAGTCATTTCCGCCGGCCTGGTGGACAGCGCGCCCGAGGCGCGCGAAGCCGGCAACCTATTCGCACGAGCGGGCGCGGATCTGCTGATGTGCTACGCCGGCACTTATGCCACGTCATCCCAAGTGCTGCCGGTGGTGCAGCAGGCCCGCGTTCCGGTGGTGGTGCTGAATCTTCAGCCGGTGCCGGCGCTGGATTACGAGAATACCGACACGGGCGAGTGGCTGGCCAACTGCTGCACGTGCGCCGTTCCCGAGATCGCGAACGCCTTCACCAGAGCGCGCATCGACTTTCGCGTGGTCTCGGGCGTTCTGACGGATGACGACGAGGCATGGAGCGAAATCCGCGAGTGGTGCGAGGCGGCGGGCGTGGCGCGCGCGGTGGCGTCGGCACGCATCGGCTTTTTGGGCCATACGTATCCGGGGATGCTCGACCTGTACTCGGATTTCACCGCCGTTCACGCCCAACTCGGCGCGCATGTGGAGGTGCTGGAGATGGACGGGTTGGCCAAACTGGTCAACGCGGCGACGGCGAGCGAGGTGCGCGGGAAAGTGGAAGAGGCCCGGAGCGTATTCGACCTGGCCGACAACGTCGGTGAGGAAGACCTGGAGTGGAGCGCGCGGGTGGCGGTGGGGTTGGACCGCCTGGTGGCCGAGTTCGGCCTGACCGGGCTGGCGTATTACTATCGCGGGCTGGACGGCAACGAGTTCGAGCGGTTGGGCGCGGGACTGATCCTGGGAAACTCGCTGCTGACGGCGCGCGGCATCCCTGCCAGCGGCGAAGGCGACCTGAAGACCTGCCTGGCGATGATGATGATAGACCGCCTGGGCGCGGGCGGTTCGTATACCGAGTTCTACGCGATGGATTTCAAGGAGGGGTTCGTGCTGATGGGGCACGACGGCCCGGGGCACGTGGCGATCAGCGACGGGCGGCCGGCGCTGCGGCGGCTGGACCTGTACCACGGCAAGCGCGGATACGGCGTTTCGGTGGAGTTCAAGGTCAAAACCGGTCCGGTCACGATCCTCGGCGTGACGCAGGATGCCGAAGGGCGATTGAGGATGCTGGGCGCCGAGGGCGAGTCGCTGGCGGGACCGATTTTGAAGATCGGGAACACGAATTCCCGTTTACGTTTCAATCTGCCGCCCGCGCAGTTCGTCAATAAATGGTGCGAACTGGGTCCCACGCACCATTGCGCCCTGGGTGTGGGCCATCGGCTTGCGGCCTTCCGGAAAATTTCGCAGCTTTTGCGCCTTCGTTTGGCGACGGTAGGAGAGTGGTCATGAAACTGGCGGTACTGCTGTTGTGTGGCACGGGCCTGTTCGCGCAGACGGTGACGGTGAATTGGGGGCGGGTGGTGCGTGAGTCGAGGACCACCGCCACTTTGCAGGTGGTGGTGAATCCCCCATTGCGGCGCGGATCGCCGATCCACGACCGCGCCTTCGCCGAGCTACGCAATCTCGGTGCGGACTACGTGCGGGATGTGCCCTGGCTGCCCTATCCGCGGCTGGGGGTGGCGGAACTGGAGCCGCCAGCCGCCGGCAAGACGTCGTGGGACTTTTCGCTCATCGATCCGCTGACGGTGGACTTTCTCGAAGCGATGAAGGGCCACCCGGTGATGCTCAACTTCAGCGTCATCCCGCAATGGATGTTCAAGACCGCAAAGGCGGTGGCGTATCCCCAGGACCCGGACCAGCCCGTGTGGAATTATCAGCAAGGAAGCGAACTGCGCGATCCTACTCTGAAGGAATTGGGCGACTACTACGCGCGGCTGGTCTCCTGGTACACGCAAGGCGGCTTCCGGGACGAATTGGGCAAGGAGCATCGATCCGGCCACCACTACCACGTCGACTATTGGGAAGTGCTCAATGAAGTCGATTTCGAGCACCGCACCACGCCGGAACAGTACGTTGCCCGCTACGACGCGATCGTGAGCGCCATTCTGCGGGTGGCTCCCCAAATGAAGTTCGTGGGGCTGGCGCTGGCCAACCCTTCGGGCGGCTCACGATATTTCGAGTATTTTCTCGACCCCCGAAACCACAAGCCGGGCATTCCGCTGGATATGATTTCATATCATTTCTATGCGACACCGAAGGCGGATGAGAATTTGGACGTCGAACAACACACGTTTTTCGCGCAGGCGGACGCATTCCTGAATGTCGTGGGGTACGTGGAGGCGATTCGACGGCGGCTCTCGCCCAAGACGCAAACGGCGGTGAACGAGATCGGCTCCATTGCGGCGGAAGACGGCGGCCAGAGCAGACCCGGCTACGTATTCAAACCGATCGATAACGCATACTGGAATCTCTCGGCCGCTACGTATGCGTACGTATTTGCGCGGCTCGCGGCGATGGGCATCGAAGTGGCCGGCGAGAGCCAACTGGTGGGGTATCCGACGCAATTCCCAAGCGTCAGCATGCTGGACTGGAAGACGGGCGCGCCGAATGCCCGCTTCCGCGTCCTACAGTTGCTCAAGAGCAACTTCGCTCCCGGCGACGAGTTAGTGGCCACCAACGGCAGCAGCCCGTTCTTCTATGCGCAGGCATTTCGGACGCGCGGGGGCGAGCGGAAAATCCTGCTGGTGAGCAAGCGCAACAGGGATATCGAGCTGAAACTGGCCGGCGCCTCCGGAGCAACGGCCACGGTGGTGGACCAGGCGACGCGAGGAAACCCGCCGCGCACCGAGGCGCTGGCCGGGGAATCGTTTCATCTTCCAGGGCTGGCGGTGGCGGTTGTGACACTGGCTGGGGCGCCTTTGCCGCGATGATGCCGGCCCTCAAACCGCTCGGGAAAGAGAGATTCCAACCGACAGGAAAAGGAGGAGGATGGCTTTGGCCATTTCACTTCTCCGGAAGCATCAAGGGTAGCAGCGCATCCATGTGCTGCCGGATTTGGCTCTTTGCGGTGAAGTCCCAGAAGCTGGTGCGGAGATGGCGCATGCCGAAAACCGACGTGATCCACGCCTGGGTCCAGCCGGACTCGACCGACCACACGCCCCAGCCCCAGTCGGAGTTGCTACCCCAGTAATCCCAGCGCCGGTAGTCGAAGGCGCGGAACCATGCGCCGTCGAATTCCGGGCGCTCCGAACGCGCCTGGATGCGGCAGAGAAATCCCGCGAGCTTGTCTTCGGCTGTTTTGTAGAGCGGGTCGCCGGTAGCCGCGGCGCCCTCGTGCAGGCCGAGGAAGGCGAAATTCGTGGTGTAGAGCAGGTCGGAAACAGGATCGCCGTTCTGCTGGATCAGCGGCGCCTCACTGGTTCCATAGGCGGCGTTGGTCCGGGGAGGGCGGTAATCGCCGTGGTCCGACGCGCCGATCTCCTCGCGAATGGCGCCGGATTCGTCCTGCGCCGCCAGCATGTCTTTGGCGATGCGCGCGAGCCACCCGCGGTGTTCGGGCGTGTCCTCGATGCGCACCAGCCAGGCGAGCGGCAGCAGCATGCGCGCGCGCTCCTGTTGGATGCCGTTGGTCCAGCGCCACCGGTCCGGATAGGCCTCCACCATCATGCGGATGCCGTTGCGCGCCCGGTCGAGAAACGGCTGGTAGCCGGTCTGGCGATAAGCCCAGAGATAGCAGGCCCAGAGGTAGGCTTCGTAGTGCGGCTGGTAATCGATGGTTTCGCGATCGAAATAATATCGCCAGCCGTGCTCTTCGAGCGGCACCTCATCCAGGCGGTGACCGCGGAAGCCAAGCTTTCCGCCGGTGCGGAAATTGGCCAGCAGCGTGCGCAGCAGCCGTTCGTCCCACTTCGCGGAGCGCAGGGCCGCCGCCGCGCCGATGGTGCCCAGCATGCTGCGGGCGTTGTCGTCGCCGTAATACACGTCCACGGACGCCCGCTGCGCGCTCCAGCCCAGCAGTCCGAACGACGCGCTCTTCGGGTTGCCGCGCAGGCCCTTGGTCAGGATCGAGTTGAAGTAGACGAAATCCGCCAGGTTGGCGGCCATGCGCGCGCGCCGGGAGTCGCGATCGATCAGCCCGGCGAGCGCCAGCGGGAACGCGGTTTCGCCCATGCAGTCGCCGCGGAGAGCATAATTGACCGGCTGCGTGCCGTCGTACTCCACACCGCCGTTGAGCCCTTCGGCCATGCCGTAGCTTCCGTCGCCGCCCGGCGCCGGATGGCGGGGCGCGGTGCGCGGGAAAAACGGCTCTTCGTCGCCGTCCTGCCGCCACGCGGGCAGGATGAACAGGTTGGCCTTTTCGTACCACGCCACGCCGCGACGGAACGCCTGCGTTGCCGCGTCCGCGGGAAGCGGCTCGTCTTTTCCATAGGACGGGTGCACGACCGGCGTCCACGTGAGCGTCTGAACCGGTTGCCCCGGCGCGAGCCATTCCAGGACATGCTTCCAAACGGCGGCCCAGGCATCGCGCGGGGCGTAGCGGGCCGTGGCGAACTGGCTGAGCTTGGTAGTCGCGACCAGCAGCGATTGCCCGGGAACCTCGAAGAGGATGGGGTAAACGCCGGTCGCGGGCAGGCCGTAAACGGCAGTGTCGAAACCTGCCACCCGGGCGATCACCAGCCAGGGCCGCAAATCGGTTCGCTTGCGCGCCACCGGCATAAAATGGCAATCGCTAATGGCCAGGATGCGCATCGGCGCGAGGCTCGAGCCGAAAACATCCGAGGCGACCACGGCACGCCCGTAGCGCGTCCCGCGCGGCGCGTCCACTTCGAAGCCCTCCAACGAGTCCGGGTATTCGAGGTACACGCGTAGCTTGCGCTTCGCCGCCATGGAGAGAGTGCTGTCCACCGGCGTTGGAGTTTGCGGGTACCCGTCCGCCAACACCAGGACCGCGGAGTTTGCAGGCGCCTTGGCGAACGCCTGGAGCACCGAGTCATAACGCACGTACGGTGTGCCATCCGCGGTCATAATGCGATACAAGTCGTTCGAGCGCGAGCAGACGAAGGTAAGCGGAAGCGGATGGGCGGCGTTGGCAGCGGCGGCGAAAATAGCTGCCGCCAGAAGCAGCTTAGGCTTCACCATATTCCCGGCAAAGCTCAGTCAGACGATGCATCAATTGGTTGGTGATCTGCTCGTACTTCGGATCGCCGTACCGGTTATGCAATTCCTGGGGGTCTTCCTGCAAGTCGTATAGCTCGTATTCCTTAGGCGTTTCATCGTAGTATTCGATGAGCTTATAGCGCTCGGTCCGCACGCCATGATTTTTTTCGACCATGTTAGGGCCGGGATATTCGTAAAAGGAATAAAGCCAGTCTTCGCGCCAGCCCGTTTCGCGGCCCTGTAGCAGCGGAAGCATGCTGCGGCCGTGCATGTGCGCGGGTGGCTTCACCCCGGCCAGGTCCAAAATCGTCGGTGCGATGTCGATGTTCAAGACCTGCCGGGAATTGAACGTGCCTGGCTTGATCAGCCGGGGATAGCGAATATTCAGCGGGATATGGATCGACGGTTCGTGCATGAGCCGCTTATCCATCAGGGTCCACTCCCCGAGGAAGAAGCCATGGTCCGCGGTATGCAGGAGAACGGTGTCGTCCAATACACCGGCCCGCTCCAGCGTCCGGATCACCCGGCCGACGTTGTCGTCGGCGCCAGTGGTCAGGGCATAATGCCCCTTTACCAGGGCTTCCAGCGAGGCGCACCACTCGAATTTGCCGATTTTATTGTCCGCGTTCACGAACGCCCGTGGTTTGCCGGGATACCCTTTCAGGTCGTCGTCGAAAGTCGCCGGCTTGGGAATTCGCTCGCCGTTGTAAAGATCCAGATGCCGGCGCGCGCGGATATTCTCGGCGTGCGGAGAGTAATACCACACGAAGAGATC
>JAJYLS010000265.1 GCA_021787555.1 Acidobacteriota bacterium
GCCGACCGACCCGGTTGGCGGCCCGCTGTTCACCGGCCGAATCGATCTTCCATGTAGGCCTTTAGCGGCCGCGGCTTGACTACGCTCCAGGGATACCGCGGAGTCAGGCGGTTCAAGGGGAATGAGGAGAGCCTCTGTTCGACGTGCAGGTCCTCCCCATCCGTCAGGCCGAACGCTCGATAGACTACGCCATCGATATTTCGGAGGGTGGTGTAAAACCGCGACTGGACCGCCGCGAACGCCGCGACGCGCGTTCGGTACTTGGACATCACCGGCCTCCAATCCTTCGGAACTACGAGGCGTTGGATGGCCCCCCTTGTGATGAACTCATCGGGATCGCGCGCGAGTACTTTTGAAAGGAGCTCCGCCAGTTCTTCGTCTTGTACTTCGAACCAGGAAAGCCCAAAGCCCACGCGGTTGCCAGTTTGCTGAAGTTCGCCGGCCTTCGGGTCCATCCACCCGCCAAAGTTCAAACCTGCGTCCTCTGCCGTGATCTTGATGCACTGCCCAGGAGGCAGATCCGCCAGATAGGACAGCAGCCATTCGTCCGGATTATCCCGCGCGGTGCGAGCCTGGGAGGCGAGATCCAAATACAGATCCCCTAGAGATTTTTGCGCAGAAGCGGAAAGTCCTGCTGGCCAGGGAAGCGACTCGATGGTGCGCGGGTAAAAGTGCGATCGAGACGAACCCTCCAGAACCCCCGAGCGAAGGCGGATCGCCCAGTAGAAGCGGAGCAGACTGCTGTTCAAAACTGCGGCGACGCATTCGGGTGATGGGCCGTCAGGGTCCGGCTCCGCAATGACAACCGTATTTAAAGCGGCGAGTCGGCCGGTAGCCGAGTTCACTACTGCGGCCGCCGGCCCAAGCCCTAGCTCGTTCACCGCGATAAAGGCCTCCGGATGCCGATCGCCCCACAGACTCAGCTTGCCATACGGGCGCTCCTTGACGGAGGCCAAGTCGATCCATTGTTCGGGCGCAGCAACCGACGCAACGGCGATGTCGCGGCCGCCGACAACCGCGATGGGTTCCCTGCCGAGCGGGAGTGATGTCACCGCAACTCCGCCGCGCTGGATGCCATAGGTCCATCCGGCCGCCCTGCCCTTCGCTCCACGGCGGCGGACTATATCGCCTGCCGTCTTCCTCCCCGGCTCGAACGGGTACAACTTGCGGATTATTTGGATATCCGGACTCTGCAGTAGGGGAAGCAGATAGGCCCCCCAGGGGGTGGATTGACTATTTGGCGGCGCTGGATTGACCTTGGCATCAAAGAAATCGTGGTACCGCACCACGGCCGGCACATCCTGACACGGCCATTCGGACGGCACCAACAGTTCGATCTGATCGGCGTCTTTTGGAGGCGTCTTCTGGATCACGAGAAGCATGGGAATGACACTGGGATCCCAGATTTTTCCGGAGAATTCCAGCCAAACCAGCTTACGGAGAGAGGCGATGCCACCCGGACTCAACAGGCGCCAGACCGCCGCCGCTGCTTCCGAGTTGGCGTACCCGCCGCTCACGACCATTCCGAGGTATCCCGCCGGCTCTAACCACTCGGAGATCGAGCGGTACAGGAACAGCAAACCCGTATCCGAGTTCTGCCCCCAGACGGAGGACCACAACCGCTGCATCTCCGGTCCGTACTTCACTCGCTCCGCGCGAATGTAGGGCGGGTTCCCGACGATGTATCTCCATCCCTGCGTGTCGCGGGCCGCCGACCCCCGCGGAAGATGTTCCAAGCTGAGCACGCGGGCGATATCCGAGTCGCGGAGCAGACTGTTAATGTTGTGAACCTGGATCGCCAGGTCACCTGGCGCCCGCCCGAAACGGAGCAGAGCCCACATCACTTGGAAATAGGTGATGAACGCGGCAAACGGATTGAGATCGAAGCCCCACACCTCGCGCAGAATCGTATCCGTTACCTCGGCGGGATCCAAACCACGCTGCTGTGCATCCTCGATCCTGGCGTGGACCTCACGAACCAAAAACGATCCGCTACCGCACGCCGGGTCCAGAAGGGTCCCGCTGCCATGAGCGCGCACGGTCTCGCGGAGGAGCCAGTTCACCATGGCTGGTGGCGTGTAAAACTCCCCTAGGCGCTTCCGCTTGGACGCTGGCAGGAATTGCTGGTAAATATCACCGAGGATCTCCTCCGAGAGCGTGGAAAAATCGTAGGCGTTCAATCGCAGTATGAGCCGCTGGACAGCGTGGTCGACCCCGCCATCGGTGTGATGGACCCAGTCGAAGACCGAGCGCTGAAACGGCTCGTGATAGATCCGGCTCACGTCCTCCGCAGCCGTTCGCACCAACGCCTGAGCGTCGGAAACGAGTTCCTCGACGAAAGTCGGCCAGTTCGAGGGTCCCCCGTTTGACAACCGGCGCTTCCTGGTCAGTTGCAGGTCTTCCACCAGGCGCAGGAAGAGTACACGCGCTACCAGCGCCGCGACAGAGTCGGCAATGAACGCTTCCTGGATGCGTCCCCAGCGGTCGCTGTCATTCTTGACTTCAAGCTCCCTGCCGTACTGCTCCTCGAATGACGGTAGCGCCTCGTTAAAGATGCGAAGTGAGGGCTCAAAATCGGCAGCGAGACGGTTCATGGCCCGGCGAAGCGTTCCGGGATCGCCGGCCAGGTTCCGTTCGACGTCAGCTCGCAGTTTCAGATACTCGTCATGGCTCCGGCTCAGCGCCGCCATTGCAGCCGTGCCCGCCTTGGTAAGATCCACAAAGGAACCCTGCAGGTCTTGCCGCAGATGGCTCTGGACGGTGGATTCCCCCAGCTTCAGATACGAGTACGGCAGTTCGCCGGCGGCGAACCGGGCCCATTGCCGTTCGTGCTGAGCCGCTTCAAAGGCAATAGACGCCAGCAGCCCAGCCAGTTCGGGTACATTTACGTGGCGCAAGTCCACGGGCTCGATGAAGCCTTTTGCCGGATCTCCGGTAGGCAAGGCGAGCCATACAAAGTGCGGCGTCAGAAACAAGACGTAACGCGTGAGGCCGGTCACGTACTTGCGCTTATCCTCCCAGAGTCGAAGACGACCGATATCGGAGCTGAGCTCAGTATCGTTCTTCTTGAAATCGCCAACGACCCAGCAGGATCCCTCCGGCGTGAGGAGCTTGATGTCCGGAAAGCCGCTCCCAGCGGCATCCTCAGTGACCACATTGGCGCGGGGATACCCCAGCAGTTCGGAAAGGAAATCCCGCACATCCGGATTATAGGAACGCTCTGACTTATCCCACTTGAACTTCAGCCAGCTATCGAGGCAGGTTTTCGGGGGTCTTGTCGGCATGCGACGCTTGTCAGCCCTGGAACGCGCGCGGCAGCGTTCGCGGATTCCCCATTGTAGTACTGCGCGGGCCGATCCGGAGGCATCGTGTCGTTTGTCCTACCACCGCGAACGCCATTTCAACCGGCCCGAGCGTACCCGCGCGCTCGCCTCTCAGTTCACGCGCGGATGCGGCGTGGTGCTGCCTTCCGTAAGCCCCAGCACCCATTTGATCGCTTCCAGGTACATCTTCTGGATCTCCGGGTCGTCCCAGGATTCCTTGGTGTGGCCCAGCGTCGAGTAGAACACGCGGCCCTTGCCGTACATCTTCGACCACGCGACGGCGAAGTCGTGGTCGGTGCGGTGGATTCTCGTGTTGCCGTCGTACTTCAGCTTGTTCTCGTCCAGCCGCAGCAGCACGTTGACCTTGTCCCGCGACCAGTTCTTCACCTGGTAGATTTCGTCGTGCTTGATGAATTCGTGGGCGAAGTGACGCACGGCGGGAAACGACGGATCTTCCACGATGATCGGCGCGTCGAAGGTCGTCCAGGGATGCTCGTCGAACCAGCCCCCGACCATTTCCGCGTACTCCGGCCAGTTGTAATTGCCGTCGATCGCGGCGTGAATGCCCACGAAGCCCTTGCCGTCGTCGTGCACGAACGAGAGCAGGTCCTTCTTCTGCTGCTCGTCGAAAGGCTGGGTGCCCGTCGTGCTCGCGAAGACTACGGCATCGAAATTATTGAGGTTCCAATTGTTGCGATAACCGCCGGGTGTCGGGCCCTTGCGGATCATATCGGGATCGGTGCTGATCTCGGTGTCCCACTCGCCCGATTCGCGCCCCAGCTTCCAGACGGTCGCCATCGCGTCGGTAATGGAATCGTGGTGCCATCCCCGCGCCAGCCCGTAGACCAGCACGCGCTTCCGCACCACCGGCGCAGGTCCTATGCGGCGCGCGGTCTGGCCGCTGCGGGCCTGCGCGCGGCCCGCCTGTGCGGGGCGAGCGCCGTTCTGGGCCGCCGCGCCAAAAACGAGAGCCGCGGCGAAAAGAAATCCTGAAAAACGTCTCATGGGTTCTCCTGAAAAAAAAGAGTATCAGATATGAGCTATCAGTTTTCGGCCGCGTGCGCAACGGTGATAGCCTGAACTCATGAAACTATGCTTGATTGCCGTCGCGCTGCTGGCCGCTTCCGCGGCGGAGATCTCTATCGTCGAGCCCGCGCAAGTGGCGGCCGAGCTCGCGGCCAAGAGCTCGCGGCCCGTGGTACTCATGGTCGGATTCGACGTCTTGTACCGCAGCAAACATATTCCCGGCTCCATCTATGCGGGACCGGCGGCAAGGCCGGACGGAATCGAGATGCTCAAGAAGGCGGTGGAGAAACTGCCGCGCAATCGGGAAATCGTCCTCTATTGCGGGTGCTGCCCCTGGGATCACTGCCCCAATGTGCATCCGGCCTTCGCGTTGCTCCAGCAAATGGGCTTCACGCGGGTGAAGGTCATGCACGTCCCCACGAATTTCAAGGTCGATTGGATCGACCACGGTTATCCCGTCGAGTAGCGCGAGATTCGAGTCCGCTGCCGGTATAGCGCCGGCATCATTTCGCGGATCTTTTCCCCGACCTCGGCCGTAATAGCAGGATATGAGAACGTTCCACCCCGCTCATGGCCGCTCTCTTTTTGCTTGTCGCCCTCCTCGCCCAGCCTTCGCCCGCGAAGCTGGAATTGCAGACTGAAATCGTAGGCGCCTTTGAGGTTGGTCATATCCACCACGGGCCGGTCCACGAATCGCCAGAGCAGGTCCACGAACTCGGCCATGGTGAAAGTGTCCACTCCGGCCCCTGCACCAGGCTTCTGGCTTGGCCTGCCGGTGACGAGCCGCACACCGCACTCCACGAAACCGCGGCCCCCAGATCCGCATCATAATATACAGATGCACCGGAGAACCCTGCGATCCGGCCCCCGGCTGGCGGGCATGGCAAGCCTGGGAGGCTGGGCCTATCGGAGCGCGCCAACTGTCTGGAAAATCTGTAAGAAGGACCTGCGCCGCAGGGTGGCGCCGTCGCCCTCCTGCCCTAATCCCAAGGCTTGGCCTGACCATGGCCTGTACGCCGCCTGGGTTGGGCACAGCACCGTGCTGCTCAAGATTGACGGCTACACTGTGATCACCGATCCGGTCTTCAGCACGCGCGTGGGCCCGCACCTCGGCATCGGCACCGTGGGACTGAAGCGGCTGGTGGCCCCCGCGCTGCCGCTCGGGGAACTTCCCCGGATCGATCTCGTGCTGCTTTCGCACGCGCATTTCGATCATTTCGACCTGGCCACGCTGCGCCGCCTGGAAAGCCGCGGAACTCGCGTAGTGACCGCCCCCCACACCTCCGACCTGCTGCGCGTGAATCGCTACGGCGACGTGCGGGAACTGGCGTGGGGTGAGCGCGCCGCGCTGGGGCCGTTCGACGTCCGCGCCTTCGAGGTGAACCACTGGGGCGCGCGCGTGCGCCGCGACACATGGCGCGGCTATAACGGCTACATCCTCGCCGCCGGCCGCTATCGCGTGCTCTTCGGCGGGGATACCGCTATGACCGGTGCATTCCGCACTCTCAGGAGCACGCGGCGCTTCGACTTGGCAATCATGCCGGTGGGCGCCTACAATCCCTGGGTGCACTGCCACTGCACCCCGGAGCAGGCCTGGAAGATGGCCAACGACGCCGGTGCGGAGTTCTTCCTGCCGGTGCACCACCAGACCTTCGCCCTCAGCCGCGAGCCCTATCACGAGCCCATCGAGCGCCTCTGCGACGCCGCCGGAAATTCACCCGACCGCGTGGCTTTGCGCCGCATCGGCGAGCAGTTTCAGCTCTCTCATCGGTCGTAAATTACGGCTCGCCGGTTCACCCGCCATCATTGTACGGAAACGCACCGTGACCGCTCCATGCGTATCATTCGCGATAGCTGAAGTTTTCGTTTTCGGTTTAGGATGACGGTATCGGCTGCGATTCCAGAGGAACATCGAACATGAAAACACTCACAAAAACTATTGAAACCCTTATGATTGTATTTCTCTTAGCCGCGGTGGCGAATGCCGCGGGCGATGCCAAAGCAGGCAAAGCGATATTTACACAGCACTGTGCCAATTGCCACATGGCGGATGGTACCGGGAATCCGAAACTCGCGGCAATGATGCATGTCACGATCCCACACCTCGGCTCGCCGACGGTCCAGAAACAGAGCGACGCGCAGTTGGAGCAGGTTGTCAAGAACGGCAAGGCTAAAATGCCGCCGATTCATGGCCTCACCGACACACAGGTCGATGACGTGATCGCCTACGTCCGCACATTCAAGAAGTGAGCGTCGACTGACGTGAAACCTACATTCCCGTGCCCCGTGGCGCAGCGGTCAGGTCAGGTGCGGCTTCGCCGTCCGGCCCTCTTCCTCATCCTGGTGTTGCCGATCGCGCAACTCGCGCCCGCGCAGCCTGGAGCGAATAGTGCTTCTGCGGGTGTCGCGATTTACTCGCAGAACTGCGCCATGTGCCACGGGCCTACCGGTGCCGGCGTTATTGGTCCAAGCCTTCAGGCGGCTCATAACCCACAGCAGGTGATGGATATCGTCCGTACCGGCAAAGGCGCCATGCCGTCCTTCGCCAAGACGCTTTCGGCCACTCAGATCAGTGCGGTGGCTGCTTATGTGACGACCCGGCTTGCCGTCATGAACCTTGCAGGAGGCAATCTTGCAGAAGGAGGTGTTCTTTACCGGTTGAATTGCGCCCCGTGCCATCGCCCGGCGATACGGGGAGGGGCGCTCGCATTTTCGAGGAAGAACGCCCCCGCCCTGACCCATGTGAACGCCGCGACGATTGTCGGTGCGGTGCGCTCCGGCCCCGGGGAGATGCCCGCTTTCCCCGTTTCGGTTCTTGGAGACCAAGATCTTGCCTCGATTGTGAAATACGTGATATTCATGCGAAAACCTCCCGACCCCGGTGGCCTCCCGCTGGATTACTACGGTCCCGTGGCCGAAGGTCTGGTGGCGGTGGGGGTCGCTTTGGCCTTGGCGCTGGTTGCCGTCTGGATTGAAGAGAAAGGCAGAGGATGAACGCCGATACCGAAAGAGTGGAAACCCGTGGCGGCCCGTCACGGAGCCATTATTCCGGCGTGGTCCTCGTATTGGCCGCGTTCACCATCGCGATTGCAAGCGGCATCGCGTTTCTGTACGCTTATTGGACCAACGCCGGGACTTGGTTGCTTGGTATCACCATGGGGGTCGGCGCTGGTGGTCTTGGCGCCGGTCTGGTGATTTGGGCGCACCGCCTGATGCGTCACGATGAGGCGTCCAGCCCCCGGGAACTGCTGCAATCTACCGACGAGGAGCGCCAGGCGCTGGTCGAGGATTTTCTTACCGGGGAGCAAAGGGTCGAGCGGCGCCGGTTGCTGGGCTGGATATCGGCCGGGGTCCTGCTTACCCTGGTTGCGGGAATCGCGTCGGCGGTGCGGTCGCTCGGCAAGCCGCCCATGCCAGTGCTGAAGGCGCCCGCATGGAAGCGTGGCGACCGCGTGGTGACGCCGGACGGAAAACCGGTTTCGGCGGCTGCTCTGGCGATCGGAAGCGCAATTACCGTATACCCCGAAGGCCGGGTCGGATCACTTTCCGGGCAGACCATGTTGATCCGCGTCAAAGAGGACCTTCTGCATCTCCCGAAAGGGCGGACCGGGTGGGCCCCCATGGGAAATCTGGCTTACTCGCGCATCTGCACGCATGCCGGATGTCCGGTGGCGCTCTACGAGGTCCGGCGCCATCTGCTGCTTTGCCCCTGTCACCAGTCCACATTCGCCGTGCTTCAAGGAGCCGTCCCCACCTCCGGACCGGCGGCACGGGCTCTCCCGCAGTTGCCGCTTTACCTGGACCCCGACGGGAACCTGCGCGCTGGAGGAGATTTCACCGAGCACCCGGGTCCCGGTTTCTGGAGCATAATAGCATGACTGAGCGCCCCGCCCGCTGGCTCGATTCCCGTCTCGGACTGGCGGGATTCGTGCGCCGCG
>JAJYLS010000010.1 GCA_021787555.1 Acidobacteriota bacterium
TAAACGAATACCTGGCTGCGAACAACCGTCAGCCCAAGCCATTTGTCTGGACGGCCAGCGTCGAGCAGATCCTGGCCAAGGTCAACCATTGTAAAGCTATTTTAGAAACACTACACTAGGTGCGGCGGCCGTATGCGGATTCTTTGCATTCGCCTCCCTGGTGACCTGCTCTATTGCCGTGCTGGGCTTGGTGATGCCGCTCTGGCTGGCGGCCTTGTTGATATGTGTTTTCCTCGTGTGCATTGCCGGAGCATTGTACGCCGGCGGCCGCGGGCGTCTGCGCAGAGTTTCGCCGGTGCCGGAGCAAACCGTGGAAACGATAAGGGAGAACGTCCGATGGACCAAACACCAGATCAGCTAAGGCAGGAGGTCGGGGACGCGCGCGGCCGTTTGGGCGAGGACCTCAACGAGCTGGAATACAGCGTGCGCAGCATGACCGACTGGCGGGCCCAAGTCCGACGGCACCCATGGGCGATTCTGGCGGGCCTGTTCGCTACCGCCGTGCTTTTCGGGCTGGCGATCCCTCGGCGGGCCTGGTAGTGCGAATCCGTACGGAACCGAACAGACGGCCGCTCGTTGCCTTGTACTACGATGAGTAATTGCCGTCTCGCCAGACAATTCGAACTCCTCTTGCTGCCTATACCGCTCCATTTGGCGCCTATATCGCTCTAATGGGCCTGGAGCAAGTTACCGGGCTGCCGATGGCGTGGTTCTATCCCGCGCGCATATTTCTGGTGCTGGCGACGGTCCTGATTTTCTCGTGGTCTTACGTCTGTCTGCGCTCTAGCGCGCCTCTGGCAAGCATCGCCCTGGGCACCCTGGTCTTCCTCCTCTGGATTGGCCCCGACCTGCTGTTCGGCTACCGCCACTTCTGGCTGTTCGAAAACGCGCTGCTCGGCAAAGCGGCCAGCAACGTTCCGGCGGATCTGCAACGCCAGCGCTGGTTCGAAATCTTTCGTGCCGCCGGGTGTACGCTCCTGGTCCCGGTAATCGAGGAGATGTTCTGGCGCGGCTGGCTGATGCGCTGGCTGATCAGCCGCGATTTCCGTAAGATTCCCGTAGGTACTTACTCCAGCTCGGCTTTCTGGATTGTGGCCCTGTTATTCGCCGCCGAGCATGGCCCCTACTGGGAGGTCGGCCTGGTTACCGGCATTCTTTACAACTGGTGGGCGGTCCGCACGCGCAGCCTGGCCGACTGTATCCTCGCCCATGCCATCACCAACGGTTTGTTATCGGCGTACGTGCTCACCACCGGTCAGTGGCAATACTGGCTATAACCGAAACCCCAATTTATGCATCCAATATAGTGACAGGTGTCCAGAAGCGTTCCTTCTCCCTGTCTCAAGCTCCGGAAGAGCGGCACGTCGGGCCCCGCCTTCCGGAGCTTTCTGGTCTGCCCACCGGCTAAAATAAGAATCTAGCCGCAAATCCATGATCCAACTCACCGAGGCCGGCAAACGCTACGGCCCGAAGATTCTTTTTGAAAATGCCGACTGGCTGGTCACGCCCAACGAGCGCACCGGCATCGTAGGCGCCAACGGCACCGGTAAGTCCTCACTGCTCAAGGTATTGGCAGGTATCGAGGGCCTCGATTCCGGTTCTGTCTCGATGCAGAAGGGGCTCACCATCGGCTATCTCCCCCAGGAAGGCCTGTCGCTTTCCGGCCGCAGCGTGTTTGCCGAGTGCATGACCGTTTTCGCCGACCTCCGCGCGCTCGAAGAGGAGCAGCAGCGCCTCAGCGCCCGGCTGGCCGAACTCGACCCCGCGAGTCCCGATTACGCGCAGGCGGCCGGCCGCTTCCACAGGGCCGAAAGCGAATTCCACGCCCGCGGCGGCTTCGCCGTCGAATCCCAGGTGGGCATTGTGCTCTCGGGTCTCGGGTTCCCCCAGCGCGACTGGAAACGCCGCACCGAAGAGTTTTCCGGCGGCTGGCAGATGCGCATCGCTCTGGCCAAGCTGCTGCTGGAAAAACCCAACCTGCTGCTGCTCGACGAGCCCACAAACCACCTCGACCTCGAAGCCCGCAACTGGCTGGAAGGCTATCTGAGCAATTATCCCTATGCGGTGGTGCTGGTCTCGCACGACCGCTACTTCCTGGATGTCACGGTCAGGCGGATCGTCGAGCTGTGGAACAAGGGGCTGCACTTCTACACCGGCGGTTACACGCGTTACGAGCAGCAAAAGACCGAGCGTCGCGCCCAACTCCAGTCAGCTTTCGACAACCAGCAGGATCGCATCCGCCAACTCGAAGCCTTCATCAACCGCTTCCGCTACCAGGCCACCAAGGCCAAGCAGGTGCAGAGCCGGATCAAGGAACTGGAGCGCATCGAAAGAATCGAGCTACCGCTGGAAGAGAAAAGCATCCATTTCAGCTTCCCGCAGCCCAAGCCCAGCGGCCGCATTGTCGCCGAATTCAAGGGCGTGGCCAAGAGCTTCGGCGACCACCAGGTTTTTTCGGAGGTCGACTTTGTCGTCGAGCGCGGCGACCGGGTGGCGCTGGTGGGCGTGAATGGCGCCGGCAAATCCACGCTGATCAAGATTTTGGCCGGCGCCGAGCCGGTCACCGCCGGCGAGTACACACTCGGCTACAACGCCGAGGCCGACTACTTCGCGCAGGACCAGTACAAGGAACTAGAGCCCGAAGCGCGCATTATCGACGACCTCGGCACGGTCGCGCCGCGCGCCACCAACACCGAGGTGCGCAGCATCCTCGGCTGCTTCCTGTTTTCCGAAGACGACGTTTTCAAGACGATCGGCGTGCTCTCCGGCGGCGAGCGTAACCGCTACGCCCTGGCGCGCATGCTCATGATGCCGTCGAATTTTCTCCTGCTGGACGAGCCCACCAACCACCTCGACCTCCGCGCCAAGGACGTGCTCCTCACCGCGCTCCAGGAGTACACCGGCACGATCGTGTTCGTCTCCCACGACCGCTACTTCATCGACAAGTTGGCCACCCGGATCTTCGAGGTGGAGGACGGCAGAGTGCACATTTTCCCGGGGAATTACGAAGATTACCTCTGGCGGAAAAATGGCGGCGGCCAGACCGCGCAGGTCACGGAAGTCAGCGAGCCTTCCGAGGCGGCTCCGAAATCCACGCCCAAACCGGCCGCCCCGCAGCCCAGGAAGTCCGGGCCCGCCCGCCTCAATCCGATCAAGCTCCGCCAGATGAAGGAGCGGCGCGGGGAAATCGAAGAGGAAGTCACGCGCCTGGAAACCGAAATCGCCGACTACGAAGCCGCGCTCGGGAAATTTTCCAGTGTGGAAGAAACCCGCCGCCTCACCGAACTGCTGGCCGCGCGCCGCACGGATCTCGAGTCCCTCATGGCCGAGTGGGAAGATGTGGCCCAACTGATCGAAGCGAACCGGTGACGCAGGGGGCCGGGGGATGGTGGCTCGCTCCGCTCGCGGTATCCTGACGCTAATGCTGCACATTACCGAAGCCGACGTCCGCTGCCTGCTGCCCATGCGCGAGTGCATCGGCCTGATGGAGACCGCCTTCCGCCGCCTCGCCATGGGTGAGGCCATCAACCAACTGCGCCACCGCCTTACTCTGCCCACCCACTCCACGCTCCATTACATGGCTGGTGCCGACGGCAGATATTTCGGCGCGAAACTCCGCCATTGGCTCCAACAACCTCAGGCGCCGTGAACTCCCTGCGGACATAATCGCCCGCGCCGGCCTCATCGTCGTGGACAGCCGCCAGCAGAGCCAGATGGAATCCGGCGACCTCATCCTCGCGGATATCGATTGGTCCCGCACCGTCGAGCTCCTATACATCACCGTCACCGGCCGCGCCCGCACCTCGCCCGATGAGATCACGCTCTTCAAGTCCAATGGCCTGCGGTCGAAGACGTAGCCGCCGCAGCGTACGTTTTCGAGCATTTCAACTGAAGGAGTCAGAAGTCAGGAGTCGGGAGACAAGCACCGCCCGCGGCATTCTGACTGCCGTCTTCTGACTTCTGTCTCCTCCCCATTTGACCCTTTCCTTTCATCGCAATACAATGTTTGGCAGAAGGAGATGGAGGCGCCGCTCAAAACCCGGCACAGGGAAATACTGAAGGCCATCGTCCGTTCGTACATCGAAGATGGCGAACCCGTGGCTTCGCGCACAATTTCCAAACGCACGGGGGAAACCCTGAGCCCGGCCACCGTCCGCAACGTGATGGCGGACCTCGCCGAGGAGGGCTACCTCTCGCAGCCGCACACGTCCGCTGGCCGTGTGCCAACCGAGAAGGCGTTCCGCTACTACGCCAGCTCTCTGACCGCCAGCCGCCTGGCTTCAGCCGAAGCCGAGCGCCTGCGCCTGGAGTTCCTCGGCCTCGACAGCCTCGGCGCGCGCGTGGAGCGCTCCAGCTACGTGCTCATGGAGCTCACGCGCAACGTGGGCATCGCCGCCGCGATTCCCGCCGTCGCGCAGGAGCTCGATCAGATCGAGCTCGTGCCGCTGGCCGACCGCCGCGTCCTCATGGTCCTGGTCACGCGCGACCACGTGGTGCGCAACCGCGCCGTGATGCTCGATCAACCCATCTCGCCCGAGGAGCTGATCTCCATCCGCAACTACGTCAACCGCGATTTCCACGGCTGGCAGTTGGGCGAAGCGCGGCGCGAACTGGAACGTCGCATGATGGAAGAGCGCGCCCTCTACGACGCGGTCCTGTGCAATTTACAGGTGCTGTACCACAAGGGCCTGCTGGCCGTGGACACCTCGCCCGAGATCCACATGGAAGGCGCTTCCAACCTGCTCGGGCTGGACCTGCACCTCACCCGCGAAAGACTGCGCGAGCTGCTCCGCGCGCTCGAAGAGAAGCAACGCCTGATTGAATTGCTGGACCGCTTCCTCGAGCAGCCGCCGGGTGAGCTCGAGGTGCACGTAGGCCTGGAGCAGGCGCACCCCGCGATGAAGGACCTTGCGCTCATCGGCATCACCGTGAATATGGCCTCCGGCCTGCCGGCCAAGGTGGCCGTGCTCGGCCCTATGCGCATGCACTACGAGCGCGTCATGGCCGCCGTCCTGCAAACCAGCCGCGCGCTCGCAGGCGCAAGGTTCTAAAGCGCAGCGAGCATCCTTTCCAGATCCCTGGCTCCTGTTCCTCGGCTGCGCCGCATAGATTCTTTGGATGTGCCGCATAAGAGAAATCTCGTTCGCCGCGCGCGCGCCGTGCGCCATACTAATGGCTTGGAAAGCCAGACCTATCGCTGCATGGGAGGGGCCGTGGCGCCGGAGAAACTGCAATCTACGGGCGAATGGGAAGCCATCCGGCGCGCGTTTTTCACCACCGGGCGCGCCGCGGATGTGCTCTCCAGTCTGACCTGCGTCATTGACGCCACCGCCATCGCCGCCTATGCCGCCACGATCGGGGCCGGCGCTCCGCAGTTTGCCGCCGCGCTTGCCGCCGGAGCCTACGGGCGGCGCGAAACCTTCCCCTTCTCCGGCACGGACCTGCTCATCCTGCTCGATACCGATCCAGAATCCCCGGCACTCAAAGATGTTCTCGCCGCCTTCACGCGCCTGCTCCGGGAAGCCGGGTTGCGCCTGAACTACAGCGTGCGCACCGTCGCCGAATGCCTCGATGTCCGCGAGCAGAATCCCGAACTGCTGATGGGCCTGCTTGACCGTCGCTTTCTCGCCGGCGACGAGGCGGTCCAGGCAAGGCTCGAAACCCGCCTGCCCGCCGTGCTGGCCCGGCATGGAGCCGCCATCCGCCAGCGCCTCTGCCGCGCAGCCCGCGCGCGCCACACCCAATTCGAGAACACGCCGCATCGCCTCGATCCCGACGTGAAGGAAGGCCCCGGCGGCCTGCTCGACCTCCGCCTCATCGACTGGCTCGCAAGGCTGAATCCCGATTCCGCCGGCCCTCCGCTAGGGGAGCACGCGGCGGCCATCTCGGCCGTCCGCTGCTTCCTCCACTACCGTGCCGGAGCCGATTGCAACATCCTCGACCGCGAACCGCTGGACGACCTCGCGCGCCAGCCGTTCGCCGGCGGCAAGTCTTCGGGCGAGTGCCTCCGTGAATTGCTTGGCCACGCCCGCGCCGTTTTCCACGAAGCGCGCCGCGCCATCGAGGCCTCCGAAAAGACCCAGAGCGGGCTGATCGAAAGCTTCCGCGAATACCGCGCGCGCCTCTCCAACGGCGAGTTCACCGTCTCGCGCGACCGCCTGCTGCTGCGCAATCCCGCGCACATCGAAGGCGATCCCGAACTGCTGCTGCGCGTCTTCGATTTCATGGCGCGCCACGGCATTCAAGCAGCCTCCGAAACCACGCGCCGGCTGAGCGCCGCCGCGCCCGCCTTCGCCGCGTACTTCTCCCGGCCGCATCCGGTCTGGCCCGCGCTCAAAACCGTGCTTCCGCTGCCACACGCGGGAATGGCCCTGCGCGCCCTTGAAGATGCCTGCCTGCTGGCCGCGCTCTTTCCCGAGTGGGGCGCCATCGAAAATCTGTCTCTGGACGAACCCGGCGCGGGCTACACCGCCGACGAGCACTCGCTGCGCTCTATCGAGTGCGTTGCCAAGCTGCGTTCGGCCTCCGATGCGAGCCTCCAGCGCTTTGCCGAATTGCTCGCGGAAATCGATCAGCCGGCCCTGCTCGTTTTCGCCCTGCTCTGCCAGGCCATGGGCATCGAGGGCGCCAGCGCCGCCATGGAGCGCATAGCCATGCCCCAGGAGGACCGCGCGCACGTCGAGTTTTTGCTGGCCCACCGGAACGATCTCGCCGGCGCGTTGGTCGCCCGCGACACCGAAGATCCCGCCGCCGCGCGCAGCCTCGCCGAACTCGCCGGTACCGTCGAGCGCCTCAAGCTTCTGGCGATCTTTACTTATGCCAACGCCGCCGCCGGCGCGGACTCGATGGCGCCCTGGCGCGCCGAGCAACTCTGGCGCGCCTGCTCCATCGCCCGCGAGGAACTCACCCGCGAGCTCGAAACCGAGCGCATCGAACAGGCCCCCGCCGATCTCGCCGGCCAGGCGGATTTCCTCAAGGGCTTCCCCGTGCGCTACCTTCGGGCGCACTCGCTTGCCGAACTCGCCGGCCACGTCCGCCTTTATGAGCGCAGCCGGCCCACCGGCGTCGCCGTCCAGATCGAGCGGCTGGAAGGCGCCTGGCGCCTCAGCATCATCGCCCGCGACCGTCCGGCGCTGTTCGCCTCGCTCGCCGCCACCATCTCCAGCTTCGACGTGAACATCCTCAAGGCCGAGGCCTTCTGCAACGCGAAAGGCATCGTCCTCGACACCTTCGTTTTCGCCGATCCGCAGCGCCTGCTGCTGAATCCGTCAGAAACGGACCGCTTCACCGATCTCGTGGAGCGCATGGCCCTCGGCCGCACCGACCTGCGGCGCCTGCTGCGCCACCGCGCCCCGCCCCAGCCGAAAAAGCACGCCGGCACGGCCCAGGTGCGCTTCGATTCCCAAACCTCCGACGCCGCCACCCTGGTCGAGATCTCGACCGAGGATCGCCCCGGCCTGCTCTACAGTCTGGCGAGCGTGTTTTCCGCCGCCGCATGCAATATCGACGTTGTGTTAATTGACACCAAAGGCCACCGCGCCATGGATGTCTTCTACGTCTCCCACGACGGCCGCAAGCTTGCCCCCGAACTGGAAGCCAGCTTGAAAGAGAACCTTCTCGCCGCGTGTTGAAAGGCGCATTTGTGCGTTCTCAGGAATGGCGGAACCGCGGACTGAAGGTCCACGTTTCCGCACCCGTGTTACCCTGAATTCTCCCCTATGAAACGGATCCTCTCAGCCGTCCTCCTCGCCGTTACGCTGTTCGCTGCCGCGCCACTGCCCAAGCCCAAGCTGGTGGTCGCCATCGTCATCGATCAATTCCGCTACGATTACCTCACCCGCTTCCGCTCCGAATACGCCGCCGGCTTCGACCGCCTTCTCACCCAAGGCGCGGTCTTCACCGACGCCGACCTTCAGCACTTCCCCACCGTTACTGCCATCGGCCACAGCACCTTCCTCAGCGGCGCCCTGCCTTCCATCAGCGGCATCATCGGCAACGACTGGTACGACCGCGACGAGGGCCGCAAGGTCACCAGCGTCTCGGATTCCAAAACGCAGCTCCTCGGAGGCGTTCCCGCCGAGGGCTCCTCGCCGCGGCGCATGGTGGTGGATACCATCGGCGACGAGCTCAAGATGGCGGACGCAGGCAAATCGCACGTCATCGGCGTCTCGCTTAAAGACCGCGCTGCCATCCTCCCGTCCGGCCACATGGCCGATGGCGCCTTTTGGTTCGACCCTAAATCGGGCAACTTCGTCAGCAGCACGTATTACTTCACCCAGCTCCCCGGCTGGGTGAAGGATTTCGATGCCTCGCACCCGGCCGACCGGTACCGCGGCGCCACCTGGCTCACCCGCAAGCTGCCCGAGTCCGGCCCCAAGCTGTATTCCGCCATCGACGCCAGTCCGTTCGGCAATGAAATGGTGGAAGCGCTCGCCGAGCGCGCCATGGAAGCCGAGCAACTCGGCAAGCACGACGCCACTGACGTTCTCACCGTCAGCTTCTCCTCGAACGATTATGTCGGCCACCAGCTTGGCCCCGATTCGCCCGAGGTTCATGAAATGGCCGTCCGCGCCGACCGCGTCCTGGCCAAGCTGTTTGCGGCCGTCGATCGCCAGGTGGGTCTGGACAACGCGTTGATCGTGCTCACCGCCGATCACGGCGTCGCGCCCGTGCCCGAGGTCAACGCCGCGCGGAGAATGCCCGGCGGCCGCATGCCCCTCAGCCTAGTCACCAAGACCGCGCAGACCGCGCTCGCGGCCAGATACGGCGAGGGCAATTGGATCGTCAGCGGCGGCGAGGATTCGCTCTACCTCAACCTCGCGCTAGAAGCGCAGAAGAAACTTGATCCCGCGCAAGTGAACCGCACCGCCGCCGACGCCATCCGCGCGCTACCGCACATCTTCCGCGTCTACACCCGCGAAGACCTGATCCACGGCGAGGCCCTGCCCGACCCCATCACCCGCCGCGTCGAGAACGGCTACTATGCCCGCCGCGGCGCGGATATCGAGATGCTGCTCGATCCCTACTGGATCTTCAGCGCCGCCGGCACCACCCACGGCACCGCCTTCGATTACGACACCCACGTCCCCGTGATCTTCATGGGCCGCGGTATCAAGCCCGGCCGCTATTATGAATCGATCACCCCGAACGATATCGCCCCCACGCTGGCGGCCATCCTGGATGTTGAAACGCCCGCCGGCTCGGTCGGCCGGGTGCTCTCGGAAATCATCCAGTAGCGGTTTCAGGAGGATCCTATCCAGCTCGCCGTCGTCATCCCCGCTTACCGGCCATCGAAAGCGCTGGGCGAACTGGTGGAGCGCCTGAGTGGCCGGTTTGACGCCATCGTGCTTGTCGACGACGGCAGCGGCGCGGAGTACGCGCCGGTCTTCGAGCGGGCGCGCGCGGTCTCCGGCGTTCACTTCCTGCGCCACGCTGCCAATCTCGGCAAGGGCGCCGCGCTCAAGACCGCCATCGATTATGTCCTGCGCAATTTTCCCGGCTTGGGCATCGTCACGGCGGATGCCGATGGCCAGCACGATCCCGAGGATATCGAAAGCGTCGCCCGAGGGCTGCTCGACCGGCCGGACACCCTGGTGCTCGGTGCGCGCACCTTCGACAAGAAGGGCGTGCCGTTCCGCAGCCGTTTTGGCAACGTGCTCACCCGCGGCATCATGCACGCGCTCGCCGGCCAAGAGATCACGGATACCCAGACCGGCCTGCGCGGCATTCCCGCCGCCCTGCTGCCGCGGCTGCTCGACATTCAAGCTACCGGCTACGATTTCGAGCTTGAAATGCTGCTCGCCGCGCATCGCCTGGAAGTGCCGGTAAGCGAGCAGCCCATCCGCACCATCTACGAGCCCGGCAACCGGTCGTCGCACTTCAATCCCCTCATCGACTCGATGAAGATTTACTTCGTCCTGCTGCGCTTCGGCTCGGTCTCGCTGATGACGGCGTTGTTCGACAACTTGGTTTTCTTTCTGGCCTACCGCCGCACCGGCGAAATCCTGAGCTCGCAGATCCTGGGCCGCGCCTTCGCCGTGGCGTTCAATTACACCATGGTGCGGAGCTCGGTGTTCTATTCCAAGGAGCGCCACCGCGCCGTCCTGCCCAAATATCTCCTGCTCGTGCTCGCCAGCGGCACGGTCTCGTACGGCGGCATCCGGCTCCTCGGCGACCGCTTCGGCGTGAACGCCGTGGCCGCCAAGTTGGCGGTCGAGACCCTTCTCTTTTTCGCCAACTTTGCTGTACAGCGGCTGCTGATTTTCAAGCCGCGGGAAGCGGGCCACCCGCCGGAAGCCGCCGCACCTTTCCCGGACCGGCTCCCGCATACCGTCTTTCTGCTGGCCTTGGCCGCGCTGGCTGGCGTCGAGATCTACGGCTTCGGGACGGCCCGCCTCTTCCAGCAGGAGCTTTGGTATCCGGTCGGGCTGCTGCGGTTCACGCGCTACATCGGCATGTATCTTGCCGTCGCCGCTCCGCTGCTTCTCCTGGTTCCGTGGACCTTCACGGGACTGCTCGCGGCGCTGATGCTGGTCTTCACGTCGCTGTCTGTCGGCCCTTCGGCCGTCCTGGGCGCCGCTTTCTTTCTCCTTTCCGCCTGCGCGCTGGGAAGCCGGCTGCTGCGCGCAAAGCCCGATTCCCTGGAAGATCACTTGCTCGCCACCCTGGCAGGCGCCGGCGTCTATATCTTCTTAATGACCCTGCTGGCTCGCTTAGCGGTAAATTATCCGTGGTTCTGGGGACTCTTATTGGCCGTGCCGCTGGCTCTTGATTTTAGCAATACCTGGCGCCGACTGACTTACTGGCTCTCCTTAATACGCGATGCCGAACTGCGCGTGCCGTGGGCCCGCGCTGCCTTTGCGCTCTTCGGCTTCTTCCTCCTGGCACACTGGCTGATGGCGCTCAAGCCGGAAGCCGGCAGCGATGCTCTCGCCATGCACCTGGCCGTGCCCATGAACATCGCGGCCAACCACATGATGACTTATCAGCCGGCGCAGTTTCTCTGGTCCGTGATGCCCATGGGCGCCGACTGGTGCTACAGCGTCGCGTACCTGTTCGGGGGCGAATACGCGGCTCGCCTGCTGAACTTCGCCATGTTCCTCATCGTGGTGGGCCTGCTCTACGGCGCCGCGCGGCGCTGGCTCACCCCCGCCGGCGCCTGGCTGCTCGCCGCCGCTTTTGCGGCTACGCCGCTGGTCCAGGACGTCACCGGAACGCTGTTCGTCGAGAACTTTGTGGCCGCCATGATCCTGGGCGTCATGGCCGGCATCTGGCGCTTCGGCGAAACGCGCGAGCGCCGCTACCTGTACCTCGCGGCGGCGCTCGCCGGCACCGCGGTGGCCACCAAGGTCGGCTCGTTCGCTTTCCTGGCATTCGCCCTGCCCTTCGCCATCGCCGAAATCGTGCGCCACTGGAAGGAACTCGGCCGCCGCCCCTGGGCCGTTTGTGCCGGCGCTCTTCTGATCCTCGTTGCCGCCGGCGCCCCCACTTACGTCATCGCCTGGCAGAAGACCGGGAATCCCATCTTTCCGTTCTGGAACCAGACCTTCCATTCGCCGCTTCTGTCGCCGCACGTCGATTTCGGCGATGAGCGTTTCCATCATCCGCTCGGCGCCCGCACGCTCTTCGATCTCACCTTCCACACCGCCCGGTTCTATGAGGGCCAGAATGGTTCGTTCGGATTCCAGTACCTGATCGTCGTGCCGCTGGCGCTCGCCGGCCTGCTCCTGGGCCGCAAGCGCGCGCTTGCGGCCAGCGCCTGGATCATGGCTTTCGGCGCCGGCCTTTTGATCCTGTACACCCAGCCCAACGCCCGCTATCTCTACGCTGCCCTGCCGCTCGCGCTGGTCGCCTTCGCGGCGGCCTTCGGGTGGCTCCAATCCGCGCATCGCCGCACTTACCAGGCCGTGGCCGGCTGCCTAGTCGCGTGCACCGCGCTCAACGCTTACTTTATCTCCTCCGCGAGTTACTATCATAAGGATTTCTATCTCCGCAGTCCTTTCTCCAATAAGGCCCGGGAACAGTACCTGCGCAGGTGCTCTCCGATTCGCGAAGTTATCGCGTATTACGACCGCCATCATCCGCATTCCACCGTTCTGCTGGCATCGGACAATGCCATCGCCGGGATCGAGGGCGAGGTCTACGAAAATGCCTGGCACCAATACGACACCCTCGAACAACTCGGCCGCGCCTTCTCCCCTCACGACGCGCTCCAACTCATCAAGCGCTGGCACGTCGCCTATGTGATCTCGAAAAAACCGAAGGCGGGCAATCCTGTTCGCCCGGCCTCGCTGGAGAAGGTGATCGCCATCTGCGGCGTTCCGGAATTCGAGTTCGGCGATCAGTACCTGGCGCGCTTTCGGCCGGATTGCGACATCACCGCGCCGCCGGTCACCTTCGGCCGGCCGACCATAGCCCTCCCGCCCGGGTTCTATGACGATTCCGATCCGGCCATCGCCTATCTCGGGGAGTGGTCGCACGACGAATCCTTCTCCCAGGCCGACCGCCAGAGCGTGAGCTACACCGACATCCGCGGCGCGGAAGCTTCCATCGCGTTCGACGGCAAAGCGCTCACTTACGTTTTCACCAAGGCGCCCAATCGCGGCATCGCCGAGGTGACCATCGACGGCGTGCCCAAAGGCACCATCGACCTCTACTCTCCGGAGATCGAATGGCAGACGCGCGTGCGCTTCTGCTGCTTCGGCGCGGGACGGCATCTCGCCGTGGTCCGCGTCACCGGCCAGGCGGCACCCAAGGCCCGCGGCACATTCGTCGATCTCGATTCGTTTATCGTGGAGTAATGGGGAAGTTCTTGATGCTGGCTGTGGGTACGGCGCTTTGCGCCGCGTGCCCTCTGGGTGCGTGCAGTGAGTAGCTACGCTCCCGATTGCACCGCGCGGCCGGCCGCGGTGGTTGCCGCGCGCCAGCGTTCCGCGCGACGCGCTTTCCACCACAGCCACGCCGCGGAGAGCGCCACCATTGCCAGCGTCAGTGCGGCCGTCGCCATGGCCGCCTGCGGGATGCTCAGCGCGCGCTTGAACGGCCGGGCGATGTTGCCGTACACGATCATCACGTGCACCCAGTAGACCATCAGCGAATTCTTCCCGATGCACTGCATCCAGCTCCAGCGCACCGCCGCGCCGTATTCGGTCCACAGGTACGCGCCGGCCATGATCACCAGCGAGATGCCGGTGCGGATCAGGATCAGCGCCGGGCTGTCGGTCCAGAAGTTGGATTTCGGGTAGATGGAGTACGGCACATTGGAAAAATACTGCGTGCCGAAAATTAGCGCGATCCCGATGAGAACCGCCCACTGCATCAGGCGCTCGAAGCGTTCGGACGCGGTGGTGCGGACGATGGCGCCCGCGGCGATCCCGAAGCCGAGATACGACGCGCACGGGAAAAACGCGAACCTTCCGCGCCCCGCGCCCGGCACCAGGTATTCCTTGACGAGTGGCGGCACACCGGTCCAGTCGAGATTTGCCAGCACCGGGCTGGCAGCCGCGATGAGGAGGCCCGCCGCCGCGGCGAAACGGATGCGCGACTTGGTATCGAACACCGCCGCCACCGAGAGTGCCGCCATCGCCACCCCCATGCAGTTCAGGATGTCCACCTTGGTGATCTCGCCCAGGTTGCCGTAGGGGAAGCTGGCCGCCCAGTTGGAAATGCGGAACAGGAACGCCACCCCGAGGACGTATCCGGCGCGGCGCAGGGCCTTGAACCAGCGGCCCCCCGGAAGCGCCTCGCGCCGCATCAGGCTCTCCATCTGGAACGCCAGCGTCATGCCCGCCATAAACAGGAACAGCGGCGCGGCCATTCCGCCGACGAACTGCGAGAGCACGTACGGCCCGCCGTCCCGCAGGTCCATCCGCGCGAAGGAATTGAAGGTGTGACACTGGATCATGAGGACGATGGCAAGTCCGCGCATCCAGTCCAAAAAAGGAAACCGCTTCACAGGCGCAGGTACTATCTTAACTTACTGCTGGCTCACCGTGACCGACAGCAGATTGCCCGCGGCGTCGTACGTGTAAGTGATGGTGCGGCCGTCGCTCAGCACGGCTTGCGTGAGGCGGTTCATGGAATCGTAGGTGTAGGCCGCGGTGCTGTTCGGGGTGAAGCCGGAGCCGATGATGGAAAGCAGGCCGCTGGCAGCCGATTGCGAATTGCCGGTGGCATCGGTGGCTGTCACCTGGATCGCCGCGGCGCGGCTCGGAGCGATGTCCGGCGGTACCACCCAGTTGAACGATTGTGCGCTGCCGCTCAGGCTGGGCGCGATGACGGTCGGAAACGTCTGGCCGCCATCCGTCGAAAGCGCGACGGAGTGGCTCTGAATCCCCACGTTGTCGTCCGATTGCCATTGAATGGTGAACGTGGTCCCGCCGACGATCACCTCGCCGCCGGTGGGATGGAGCAGCGTGATGACGGGCGGCTCGGTGTCGCTGTTGGGACAGGCCGTGGTATCGTCCTGCAAGCTGGCGCGGTAGGTGCCGGTATTGACGCCCGCGGCATCGCGCACCAGCACGGAATACGGCGCAGGGGAGACGATGTTGGCGCGCACTGCCCCGCCGGCGCCGGTGGCCAGCAGCCTGCCCGTGGGATCGTACAATTCCGCGAACGGCGAGTAGCCGCCGGAGCGTGGAGTGAAGCGCAGCGCGGCGGTGTCGCCGGGGGTGCCCGTGAAGGTGAAGATGTCTACCTGCCCGGGAATGTTCACCTGCCGCAGAGTGGTCTGGCCGCAGACCAACCGGGTTGGAGAGCAGGGATTGTTCGGCCGCTGATACGCCGCGGTGAACGCGCCGGTCTGGCCGGCGGAATTCGACGGCCCGACAATGGCGAGATAGTTTCCGGTGGCCGCGGCTTTCTGGCTGATGTTGGAATTCGACGCGAGACGCGTGCCGCTGGGATCGTACAGCTCGATCTGCGGCGAGAAATTGTCCGAGATAGGCGTGAAGATCAGGCGCATCAGATCGCCCGTATTGGCGGCAAGCGTGTAATAGCGGTACTGGCTGGAGAGCGAGAGCGAGGACGTTGCCGACCCGCCGCATGCGAGTGCCGTGGCGCCCGCGGGCTTGTTGAGCAACTGCCAGGAGAAGGCGTAGGCTCCGGCGGTGCGCGGCGCATTGGCGCCCACCACTACGGTGTAATTGCCGGTGGCCGCGGCCGTCGCGGAAATGCCGTAGGTGTTGGATTGCAGATGCGCGCCCGTGGGATCGTAGAGATCCATCTCCGCGGCAAAACCGGAGGTGAATGAGGAACTGCGCACCAGCAGGGCGTCGCCGGCCGAGGCGGGAAGCGTATAGGAAAGATAAGGCTGCGCGCTCGACACCGCGCCGCCGACGGTCTGGCCCTGGGCGGCGGGGACGGAGCAGGCGTTCTTCGTGCGCAGCACGTCGATGGCGAACGGGCCGCCGGCGGGATGCGGGTTGGCGTCCGAGGCGATGATGGTGTAGCTGCCGCCGCTTGGGTTGGTCACATCCACACCCACGCTGCCGGTAATCCGGGTGCCGGTGCTGTTGCCGGAGGGATCGTAAACCGCGACTGACGGCTGGAGCGAGCCGGTAGTGTCCAGCATCCGCACGGTGAAAGAATCGCCGGGCGCGGCCGTATAGTTGTAAGCCGAATAGGCCAGCGGGCGCGACAGGCTGCCGGTGACGGGCGAGCCGCAACTCAGTTTTCCGGGATTGCAGGCATGGTTCAGCGGCACCAGCGACAGGGAATAGCCGTTCGACTGCGAGGCCGAGTAATTACCGCTGGCGATGAGCGTATAGCTGCCGGCCGAATTCGCGATGAAGTTGGCACCCTGCGCGGAACCGGCCGTGGTGACAAGCGCGCCAGTGGGGTCGTACACGTCGACGCGGAGCTGCAACCCGGAATTTTGGCCGCTTGGCAACACGCGCAGCAGAAAGCTGTCGCTGGCGTTGGCGCTGAGGGAATAGACATTGGTCTGGAGCAGCCCGCCGATGGCGGCATCGACCACCGGCGTGGCGCACGTGAGCGGCTGGGCATTGCACGGGTGGTTGAGCCGGTTGACGGCGAGCGCGTAGTTGCCCGTGGCGGTGGACGGGCCGGCGCTGACGACCAGATTGTATGTTCCCGCGCTGCCGGCAGTGAACCCCAGGGTGCTGCCGCCGTTCGAGCTTGCCGCCACGAGAGTGCCCAGCGAATCGTAGATCTGCACCACGGGCGTGAGACCGCTGCCGTTGGTATTGGCTACGCGGATCTGGAAGGTGTCTCCGGCGTTGGCGGAAATAGAATACGAATCCACCGCCAGAGCATTGGCCAGGGTGCCGTGGACGACCGAGCCACAGCTCAGGGTCTGGCCGCTCGAAGTACCGCTGAGCGTGACCGCGGTGAGCGTATAGCTGCTACAGGAAGAAGCCGAGCCCGTGGAACACGAACTGTCGGTGCTGGTGGTGTCTGCGGCGTCGAAAACCATGAAGGTCAGGTTGCCGCTGGAAGGTGCCTGCAGGGTGAGTTCGCCGAGTTGGCCGCCGGGCGCTCCGCCGATCGCGGGCTGGTTGGCGGCGTTCAAGAGAATCCGGCCGGAGGGGTCGAAGACGAAGATCGAGGGAGTGAATCCCTGGACGTACGGGTTGACGGCCGACCAGCGGATGCTGACTGTGTCGTTGGCGTTCACCGGGTATTGGAAGGTGTTCAATTGCAGGGGTGCGCTGAGCGTGCCGTTAAAGGTCTGCCCCGATGCGAGCGCCGTGGAACCGCAGGGTGCATTGAGCTTGGTGAAGACGACGGAATAGGGGCCGGGGGTGTTCGTCGTGCTGTTCACCACGAGCTGGAACGGGCCGCCCACGCCCGCCGGCAGGTCCCACTCCTGTACTTTGGTGGCTCCGATGTAGATGCCCGGATCGGGCTGGGTCCGCGGCTGCTTGGGTGGTTGATTGACCGAGTCCCAGAGGCTCAGCCCGAGGTTCAGGTTAGTGCTGGGATCGGAAGGGGAAACGGGATAGTAGACGCGGACGAGAACGGAGTCGCCGGCCTGCACGCCGTTCAAGAGATACAGGTTCTGGTAGGTCTGGGGCGCGGTGGCAGTGAATGGCCTGATCTGGTCCACATATGGCTGGCCGCAGGAGAGCGGCACGATCGGCTGGCAACTGATCTGGCTACAAGTCTGGGGCGGCCGCGGTTGCGCAAAGGCGGCGTGCTGCGCGGCGGCGCACGCCAGGATCCAGAGCAGGACGGTTCGCAGCCTCATTGCGCACCTCCGGCCGCGGCGGCGCAATGCGCCGGGCCCGCGAGGAAGCAGTTGCCCGCGCCGGTGAGCACCGGTAGGACCGAAGGCGCAGGCGGCGCTGGATTGGCGGTGGCGGGCAGGGTGAGCCGCAGCGCCGGAAACCAGAATTGGTTCTGCCCGTAGAGCAGCCCGTTGCCGTCATCCACCCAGCCGGCTTGGCCGCGCGCGTGGAACATGTTCTCGACCGTTTCATTGGCTCCCGCGAGCCTGCCGGTGGGATCGTAGCGGTATTGGTTGACCACGCCCGCCGATGAATTCGACAGCGCGACCACGTTGCCGTCGCCGTCGAACTGGTAGAAGTACGCGTTGCCGGCGGCGTCCACCTTCCACGAGAGGCCGAGGCCGTAGACGTACCAGGCGACCGGCGCGCCCGAGCCGTCGGTTTCCATAACGACGCGCGGCTGCTCGCCGGAGAGGTCGTACACGAAAATGCGCGCTGTGCCGTTGACGGTGCGCACGGTGCGCAAGCCGGTGGAATCGTAGCCGTAGGTGGTGTTGGCCGTGCCATTGAAGCTCTGGAGCCGGCCGATGCCATCATACGCCAGCGTCGCCACCCCCTGGATCCCGACCAGGTTGCCGCGCGCGTCATATTGATAGGTCTGGCCGTCATCGCGGCTCACCGGCAGGTTGGCGGCATTGTAGACCAGCGAATGGGCGGCCACGGGCGGCGGCGTGCTGAGCGGTTCGAGCGCGCTCACCCCGGTGCGGTTGCCGTTGGCATCGAGCGTGTAGCGGTACGCGGCCACGGGCGTGCCGTCTGGGCCGGTGTTGATAATGGCGCGCAGGCGGCCGGCGGTGCCGTACTGGTACACCGCGATCGGCCCGCCCGAAACCGTGACGCTGGCCACGCGGCCGGCGGCATCGTAGCTGTAGACGGCGAAGTCGCCCAGCCAGTCGGAAACCTGGGTCAGATGGTGCGCATGGTCGTATTGATAGTTCACAGTATTGCCGCCGGGAAGCGCCATGGCGGTCAACTGGCCCGCGGCATCGTATTGATAGGTGATCTGGTTGCCGTAGGAATCGGTGTAGCTGGTGAGGCGCCCGAGCGCGTCGCGCTGGAGGCCGGAAAAATCGAACGCCACCTGCGTATCGCCGGAGCTGAGCGCGGTGATGCCGGTGCCGGTGTTGTAGGCGGCGTTGAGCACGGTTCCGCCGGGATCGGTGCGGGCCGAGGCGCGCGCGGCGCTATCGTATTGATAGCTCCAGTTGCCGCCGAGGGCATCGACGAAGGCCGTGAGCAGGCCGGTGGAGTCGTATTGATAGCTGCTCTTGTTGCCCAGCGGATCGGCGAGGGTGGCGATCTGGTTGGAGGCGGAGCGCGTGGCGGCAGAGGTGCTTGCGACGGGATTGGTGACGGCGGTCAGCTTACCGGACGCATCGTATTTGAGCGTCCAGACGTTGCCGTTGGGATCGGTGATGTGCGCCGGCAGACCCCCGGAGTAATCGGCGGTCCAGCGATTGCCGCCCGCATCGGCGGCGCCGGTCAGATTGCCGTTGGAATCGTAGGTGAACGTCACGCTCTGGCCGGCGGGGTTGGTGACGCCGGTGCGGTGCCCGGCGGCATCGTAATCGAAGTTGGTGGTGTTGCCGGCCGCATCCGTCACCGAATCGAGCAGGCCGCTCGGATCGGAAGTATAGAGCGTGGTATCGCCATTGCCATTGGTGACGCTGATCTGCGTGGGGTCGTACGGCACGGCGTAGCGGCGCACGGCGCCATCGGGCGTGGTCACGCTGGCGACGGATGTGTAGGGCGGATCGCCGGCGTAGGCGATGGCGATATTTCCCACCATGGTCAGGTTGCCGGATCCGTCATACTCATAGGGCACGGTCGAGCCGTCGGCATTGGTCTGCTGCGCCAGGCGGCCGTCGGGGGTATAGCTAAAGGAAATCGTGCGTTTTGCCGAATCTGTAGCGGACGTGATATGGCCGGCGCCATCGTAGCTGAAATTGAGGGTGCGGCCGCGGTAGTGCGCGGTGGTCAGGTGGCCGGCGGAATCGTAATCCAGCGAGACGAGCGTGGCGGGGCCGTCCATGATGGCCTGAAGGCGGCCGTCGGCGCGGAAAACGCGGGAGGTTGCGGAGCCGGGCGTGGCCAGGACGCAGGTGCCGCCGGTGGCGGCGGTGAGCAGGTCGCTGGTGGGGGTCGTTGCGTAGTAGGGCACGGCGGGAGTAGCGCCGGGTGCGAAGCGGTCGATGCGGCCCGAACCGCGGCGCACCGTCACGGTACCATCGGGATTGGCGGTCAAGCTGTCGCCGAGATTGAAAGACCAGCCGATGCCAAACGGTCCGGCAGTATGGTCGTCCATGTTATAGGACCGTCCGAGCGAGAAGCCCGGTGCGGGTCCGCCGAAGGGCAGGTCGACGATGCGAATGAAGAGAGAGAGATTGGAAGCGTTGACGAAGATTTGCGGGTATCCTGGGGCTTGGCAGGCGGCGCTCCGGCACAGGCCGTCGTAGGCGGTGAAGGGATTTTCGCCCGGGCCGCCGAAACCGGGTTGTGCGCAGTCGCGGCAGGCGCTATAGGCCGCCGCGGCCAGGCTCAGCAGAATGCAAGTGTATCGTAGGAACAGGCGGCAAATGGGACACCTCGCACAAATCCCGAGTTTAGCAAACTCAACTCAGCACATTAGAATGGGAAGTACCAGAACGAAGGGAAGAACCGTGTTTCGAGTCACTTGGGCGGTATTACTGGGCTTGGGGCTGGGGGGTGTTCTGTGGGGGCAGACTGGCTCCAGCGCTTCCCAGCCGCCGGTGGTGCTGGTGGACGGATGGCAACTGCCGAACGGCATCAGCGTCTGCGCCGTTCCGGCGGATTCTACCGCCGCCTTCGGGAACCTGGCGCAGTATTTGCTCAATACCAATTCCGTGCCGGGAGTTTTCTTCTTTTCCAACTGCGCGCAATGCCCGGGCTGCACGCTGGAAGCGCTTGGCGCCGCACTGGGCGCGTTCATCAACTCCATCACATACACGAACGGAACGCCGGTGCCACAGGTGGACGTCATCGCGCACAGTTTCGGCGGGCTGATCGTGCGGGCGTACCTCGAGGGCAAGCAACTCAACCCCGGCTCGTTCAGCCCCCCGAGCGCGACCAAAATTCGCAAGGCCGTGTTCATCGGCACACCCAATTTCGGCATGTACCAGGCGAACCCCAGCGCGCCGGCTTCCGGGACTCTGTTTATCCAGGGGCAGCCGCAGACCAACGAACTGATGCCCGCGAGCCAGTTCCTATGGGACCTGGCCACGTGGAACCAGTTCGGGGACGATCTGCGCGGGGTGGATGCGCTGGCAGTGATCGGCAACGCGGGCTATTACCTGAACGGGGTCAGCCAGCCGCTTTATAACACGACCGACGGCATGGTAGTGACCACCAGCGCTTCCATCTCCTTTGCGCAGCGGAACAAGACGCGCATCGTGCCCTACTGCCACGTGCCGGCGGCGACGAACAGCCAACTCGCCCAAACTTTCGGCTGCGCGGGGCCAGGAATTGCCTACATCGACAGCACGCAGCACCTGACTTGGCAGATCATCTCGTCTTTTCTGGCGGGCACCAGCAACTGGCAGAGCATCGGCACGTCGCCCTCGAACGATGCATACCTTTCGAAATACGGCGGACTCCTGGTGGCGGACATCAACAACGTCAATCAGTATGCTACGCCGTCGGGGGTGATGTGGGGCACCGTGACGCTGACCCCCGGAACATCGTCGGGGTATCTGTATTACATCGACCTGGCGGGCGGCACCGGCACCTTCAATTTCGGCGGGGCCACTTGCGGGCCGGTAACGGCTCCGGCGGGCGTATATCTCGCGTCGCGCTGCAAATTCGGGCCGAGCATCAAGACGGTGACGCCGCTGCTCTCGGGGACGGCGAAGGTGGTGCAGGCGGGCACGACCATCACCATCGCGGGGAGCGGGTTCGGCGCGAGCCAATGCTCCTCCTGCCAGGTGACCGCCGCCAATCCGCAGGTGACCACGCTCCAGGTTTCGTCGTGGAGCAATACCAGCATCCAGGCCAGGCTTCCGTCAAGCTACGCCGGCACGTCGACCATAACGGTCTCGACCACCGCCGGGTCGGACGCGATCAACATCATGGCCGCAACGGCCTCGCCCGCGGCCCTTGCGATCAACGGTGTGGTGAATGCGGCGACGATGGCGCAAGGCGCGATCGCGCCCGGAGAACTGATCTCGATTTTCGGGACGGGGCTGGGGCCGAGCACCGGGGTCTCCTTCTCGGTGGATCCGAATACGGGGATGGTGGACACCACGCTGGCGGGAACCAGCGTGCTGGTCGGATCGACCGCCGCGCCGGTGTTGTATGCGTCGGCGGCGCAGGTGAATGCTATCGTGCCGTATGAGGTGACGGGACAGACGGCCGTAGTGCAGGTACAGTATCAGGGCGCGTCGGCGACGCAGTCGGTGAACGTGGCGAGCGCTTCGCCGGGAGCGTTCACGCTGGATGCCAGCGGGACGGGCGGCGTGGTGGCGGCGAACCAGGATGGGACGATCAACGGAACCGATAGTCCGGCGGCACCGGCTTCGTACGTGACGATTTACTTCACCGGCGGCGGCCAGACGAGTCCCGCGGGGACCACCGGTGGGGTAAATGGAGACACGCTGAAATACCTGTCGAATTGCACCGCGACGGTGGGCGGGAAGCCGGCGACGGTGCAGTTTGCCGGGGCGGTGCCGGGGCTGGTGGATGGCGTCGATCAGCTCAATATTCAGCTTGCGGCGGATACGCCGTCCGGCGCGCAGCCGGTGGTGATCACGGTGGGGGGCGTCTCCAGCCCGGCGGGCGTGACGCTGGTGGTGCAGTAGAGGGGGTTATCGCGCGGCGAGGTCTTCGAGGAAAATCCGGCGGGCTTCCTTGTATTCGTCGGGGAGCATGGGGCCGAGTTGGACCGAGCGACGGGCGGCGGCGCGCTCCTCGCGGAACGTGGCATTCAGCGAGTGCAGGGCGAGGACGCAGGCTTCCACCAGGTCCTTGCCGTAACGATCGGCGGAATCGATGAGGGCGTTGACGCTCGCGAGGATCTCTTCGGCGGCGCGGACGCGGGCCTGGCCTTCATCGACGATAGCTTGCACCGTGGTCAACTGCATGTGCGGGCCGAAGGTGCCGATGAGGGTGGACCAGCGGTCGAGGACCAGCAGGGCGCCGTAGCGGTGGAGGTCGAGGGACATTTCGTGGGCGAAGGCGCACCCCTTGGGCTGGTTTTCGAGCTGGCGCAGCGCCATGACCGCGGCGTTCAGCTCACCGAAGAAAGAATCGACAAACGCCGCGGCGCACCCCAAAAACTGGGGCTCGCTGAGGCTCAACAGGTGCGTGATGCGCATGGACCCCCTCAGGCCATGTGGTCGCCCAGCGCACGCTCGACTTCCTGCGGATCGACCCGTTCACCGTCGTTCAGGCGCGCCAGGATGGAATTGATGATCTCCTTGGCTTCGTCTTTGCGGAAATTGCGGATGAAGCCATCGAAGAAATGTTCGCCCGCGAGGGCGTGGTTGATCTCGGTTTCCTTGTTGTGGTCCTGGAGCTCGGTAAAGTAGACCACCCGGTATTTGCCGGAGTACTCGGTTTCCCGGTAGATCTCGAACATCACTTTATCGGCCTCGAAAAGCATGAACCGAGCGTACCACAGGAGTCAGAAGTCAGAAGTCAGGAGGAAGGCTCGCTGGCGCTCGCCGCGTTTTCAATGCATGGCGGCGGCGATGATCCAGCACAGGCCGAGGGCGGCGGCGCCGGCGAGGATCGCAGCGGCCATGTTGCGGTGCTCGACAATCTCTCTCCAGAGATTCACGGGCGTCAGCTTGACGGCGATTCCAAAGGCGATGAAGAATACGACGATTCCCAGCCAAGTGAAGATCAGCGCGTTGAGGATGGGGGAACTGGTCATGAGCGCGTACACTTCCATTATGGATGCTACACTGGAAAAGAATCCGCGGGGTTGGCCTAGCGGTCGGGCGTCAGCCTTCCAAGCTGATTTAGACGGGTTCGACTCCCGTACCCCGCTCCACCAGTTCCGATGAAAGCCTTTCTGGCAGCGCTCCTCTGTTTTTCCGGGGGGCTGTGCGCCCAAACCCAGATTCAGAACCAATGCGACAATACGCCGGCTTATGCGCCGTGCGAGATCGTGTTCGAGCTTCCGGCAAATCCGGCGGCGCATCCGTCGCCGTACACGGACGTGGATTTGAAGGTGGAATTCCGCTCGCCCGACATGCACACGCTGACCATGCCGGGATTTTGGGACGGCGGGCGGCGGATGGTGGTGCGGCTCACGCCGCTGCAAGCCGGCAAGTGGGACTACATGGTGGAGAGCAACATCCCGGAGTGGAACGACCAGACCGGCTCGTTCATGGCCATAGCGGGAGACAAACGCGGATTCATCCGGCCGGCGAACGTGCACCATTGGGAGTACACGGAGAAGACCGAGGACGACATGGATCAGCCGCATCTGTGGATGGGTGCCACGGACCTGCGGATGGGCTTCGAAGACGACGCCGCGTTCAAGGCCATGGCGGATGAGCGCGCGGCGGAAAAGTTCAATCACCTGCGCGGGCTGGTGCTGGGGACGGGCGCAGTGGCCAATGGAGCCGCCGCCTACCAGGGGCCGGATTCTCCGAACGTGAATTACTTCCGGCGGCTGGACGCGCGCGTGCGGTATTTGAACGAGAAAGGGATCATTGCCGATTTGACGCTGGCCGCGACGCCGGGCGACCTGGTGAAGGCGTTTGCGTCGGCGGACCAGCGGCGGCGGTTCGTGCGCTACGTTGTGGCGCGGTACGCTCCCATGAACGTGACCTGGCAGGCGGTGGACGAGTGGGAAGGGATGCTGAATGCGCGCGGGATCGTGAAGGAGATCGGGGCGGCGCTGAAGGAGATGGACACGTACGGGCATCCGCGCACGTCCTGTGCCCGGGTCACTTCGACGCCGCTGCTCGATGACGGGTGGATGGATTTCGCGGCGCACGGGAATGGGGACGACCAGGTGGCGGCGATCGAGCATCAGCTCTACACCGTGCCGTTCGTGGATTTCGATTTCGCGCCTGGGGTGCGGGAAGCCGACACGTTCCGGCACCGGCTGTGGAATGCGTTCATGGACGGGCAATACCTGACGGCGGCGGGCCCAGAAGGCGCCCCGGGTGCGGACGCGAAGGCGATGACGGTGATGTACAACTTCCTGGCGGGAACGCGGTACTGGGAACTGGAGCCGTACTTCGACGTGGATGGCGGGCGCGCGGTGGCGCTGGACGATGTGGAGTACGTGGTGTACATCGAGAAGCCCGGACCGATCGAATTGCTGGTGAAGAAACACGGCTACGACGTGTTCTGGCTGAACCCGGGGACCGGCGAGAGCGTGCGCGAAAAGAAGAAATTTTCGGGCGACCACTTCACGGGGCAGCCGCCGGACAATTCGCACGACTGGGTGCTGCACGTGGTGCGGCAATCGCACCTGGAGGGCATGAACCGGTCGTACAAGCTGGAGTCGCGGGAGATCGGGATGCAGGTGGTGGAGGCGAATACGCAGAAGGTGCCGTTCACGATCGACCAGCCCAAGAGCGATATTGCGCGGTCGAAGCCGGCGGCGTACGCGGCGAAAATGACGAAGGAGACGCGGGCCGCTCGCACCATGATGTGGCTGTGGGAAGGCGAGGTTGCGGCGGACCACCAGGGCTACCGCATACTGGCGACGGGGCAGCAGGGAACGTTCACGGTGCCGGCGGATATCGCGCAGAATTATCCCGCGATCATGCATTACCGGTTGTACGGAATGAACGCCAACGGGAAGGTGTACGAGCTGGATGGGGCGTGCGGCATTGAGCCATGATGCCGCTCATCCTGGCAATCGATACGACGCACGAGCACGGAAGCGTGGCCTTGGTGCGCGGGTGCGACACCGTGGAGGAAGCCGCGCTATGCCAGCCTTCGGGATTTGCACACGTGATCTTTGGCGTGCTGGCGGAAGTGCTGCGGCGGCACGGGGTCAGGCCGGAGGAGATTGACTGCTACGCGGCGGCTTCGGGACCGGGATCGTTCACCGGCGTAAGGGTTGGGCTCGCGTGCGTGAAGGGACTGGCGGAAGCGGCGCGGAAGCCGGCGGTAGCGGTGTCGAACCTTCAGGCGCTGGCGACGTTCGGGACGGCGCCGCTGCGGGCGCCGGTGCTGGACGCGCGGCGGGGCGAGATCTATGGCGCGGTGTACGACGATGCCGGGCGAGTCGTGATGCCCGAAGTGGTGACGAGCCTGGCGTCGTGGCTCGAGACGCTGCCGGAGGGCGTGGAGTTCGTGGCGTTCGATGTGGAAGCGCTGCCGGCGGGGCGGAAGGTGCAGGCGCCGCGGGCCATCGCGAGCGCCGTGGGACGGCTGGCGGCAGAGCGCTTCGCGCGCGGCGAGGCGGGCGATCCGGCGGGCCTCGACGCCAATTACGTGCGGCGGTCGGACGCGGAATTATTCTGGAAAGAGCAGTGAGTTAGTCGGTGACCTTGACCACGAAGTAAGTGATCTCTTTGCCGGGCGCGAGCTTCACCTGGTGCGGCGTTTTCGGAGGAATGGCCACGATGTCGCCGGGAGCGAGCGGTTTTTCCAGGCCGCCGGCGATGGACGGGCCGCGCATCTCGCCAGGCGCGGTGGTTTTGGCGTCGACCATTTTTCCGCCATAGACGAGCGTGCCCCCGCCAGTTTCGACGACGAAGATATCGGACTGGGTGAGGTGATACTCGGCTTGGCCGGAGCCTTCGCGGTGCGCGATCATAAACAGGTAATTGCTGCCGTACGAGCCGAGAGACGCGGTGGCGACTTTCTGCGCGTCGATTTTCGGCGCAAGAGATTTGCTAAAGGCCTTCAGTTCGGCCGGGGTCCAGTAATGAAAACCGGCGGGAGCCGCGGCGGGCAGGGCGCAGGCCGCCGCGAGGAGCGCGAGGAGGGCCGATTTCGGCATCGTTCGAATGTTCATGGGAGAAAAGGTATCACAAATGTTTTCGCGGCGGATCGAGTGGGACGTGCGGATGAACCGGCTTTCGCAGGCGCTGGAGGCACGCCGGCGCGCGGGCGAACCGGTTCTGGATTTGACGGAATCGAACCCGACGCACGCGGGATTCGAGTATCCGGCGGAGATCGTGCGGGGGTTCGCGGATCCGGCAATGCTGCGCTACGAGCCGTCGCCGCGGGGAGCGCGCGCGGCGCGCGAAGCGGTGGCGGCGGATTACGCGCGGCGCGGCGTGCGGGTGGAGCCGGAGCGGATTCTCCTGACGGCCAGCACCAGCGAAGCCTACGCGTACCTTTTCAAGCTGCTGGCGGACCCCGGTGACGACGTGCTGGTGCCGCGGCCGTCGTATCCGCTGTTTGAATTTCTGGCGAACCTGGAGTGCATCGGCGCGCGGCAGTATCCGCTTATGTATCACGGCGGATGGACCATAGATTTCGAGGCGCTGGAAGGGGCGGTCGGCGATCGGACGCGAGCCGTGGTGGTGGTGAATCCGAACAACCCGACGGGGTCGTACGTAAAGCGCAGAGAGGCGCAGGCGCTGGCGCGCATGTGCGCGGAGCGGGGGATGGCGCTGATCGCGGACGAGGTTTTCGCGGATTACGCGTGGGTGCCGGACTCGGAGCGCGCGGCGACGCTGATCGGCATGGACGAATGCCTGACGTTTTCCATGAGCGGGCTTTCGAAAATCGCCGGGCTGCCGCAGATGAAGCTGGGGTGGATCGTGGTGAGCGGGCCGGAGGCGCTGCGGCGGCTGGCGATCGAAAAGCTGGAGTGGATCGCGGACACGTACCTTTCGGTGAGTACCCCGGTGCAGTGCGCGGCGGCGCGGTTGCTGGAGGCGGGCGGAAAGGTGCGGGAGCAGATTCGCGAGCGCACGGCGGCGAACCTGGCGGCGGCGCGAGCGCTGCTGGCGGATTCGCCGGCGGGGATACTGGCGGCCGAAGGCGGATGGTACATCGTGGTGCAGGCGCCGCGGATTGTGAGCGAAGAAGAGTGGGCGCTGGAGCTGCTGACGCGGCACGGGGTGCTGGTGCAGCCGGGATATTTCTACGATTTCGAGACGGAAGCGTACCTGGTAATCAGCCTGCTGCCGGCGCCCGCGATTTTCGGCGAGGGCATGCGCCGGGTGCGGGAGTGCCTTACCGTGCGGGCAGGACGCGGATTTTGATATTGCGGAACCAGGCTTCGCCGGTGTGGTTCTGAAGACTGATCGGAGTGGTGAGAACCAGCGGCGCATCGGGCGGCGAGCCTTTGGGGAGGTAATGACGCAGGAGTGCGACCACGGCTGGATCGGTGGTGTCGAACTCGACGATCTTCACGCCGTTGAGCCAATGCTCGACGTGATGGCCGTCGACGACAATGCGGGAGTGGTTGAACTCGCCGAGCCTGGGGTTGACCGGCGGCCGGGGCGCGATTAAGGAATAGAGCGAGCCTGCGAAGCGGCGGGTGTCGGCTTTGAGCTCGGGGACGGCGTTGTCGATAAGCTGGTATTCGAGGCCGCGGGCGCGCGCCTGGCGGCCTTTCGCGTTGCGCCATTCGTCGGTGCGCTGGATGAGGTACTTGACGCCGGAATTGCCGCCGGGCAGGAGCTTCCAATCGAACTCGAGATCGAAGGAGCGGAAGCTTTCTTTGGTGCGGATATCCTCTTTGCCGTCGGGGCGGGGGAGAGCTTTCAGGCAGCCGTCTTCGACGGTCCAGGAATCGGGGAAGGGTTTGCCGGTGATCTCCTCCCAGCCGGCGGTGGTGGAGCCGTCGAAGAGCAGGCGCCAGCCGTCGCGGCGTTCGGCGGGCGTGAGCCGGTTGGGGCCGGCTGCGCGGGCGAGGGCGCAGGCGGCGAGGAGGAGAGCGGCAGTGGAAAGCTTGCTCGTGAGTGCCATAGCTCATTCTAGTGCCGCGGCGCGGATGCGAGGCGGGGTGATCGGTCGGGGAGCTAAAATGGAAATTACCCGAACGCCCGACGCATGCCGAAACGAATCGCTATTGTGGAGGACGAGCCGGAGCTTGCTTCCCTGATCGAGTATAACCTCGCGCGCCATGGATACCAGGCACAGGTGCTCAACCGGTCGGTGGGCGCGCTCAAAGCGCTCGAGCAATCCAGGCCGGACCTCATCCTGCTGGACGTGATGCTGCCGGAAATCGACGGGTTCGAATTGTGCCGGCAGATCCGGCAATCGGCGGCGCTGGCGCGTACGCCCGTGCTCTTCCTGACGGCGCGCACGGACGAGGTGGACCGCGTGCTGGGTCTGGAAATCGGCGGCGACGATTACATGACCAAGCCGTTCAGCCCGCGCGAGCTGATGGCGCGGGTGAAGGCGCACCTGCGGCGCGAAGAGCGCGACGCCGAGCCGGGTGCCGTGGAAATCGGGCCGTTCCGGCTGGACCGCACCGCACGCCGGATTTTCCTCGGCAGCCGCGAGTTGGAGCTGACCTCGACCGAGTTCAGCCTGCTGGAGTTCTTCCTGATGCATCCCGGACGCGCCTACAGCCGCGACCAGCTTCTGCAATCCGTCTGGGGCGAGCAGCGGAACGTCACACCGCGCACCGTGGATGTGCACGTGCGCCGGCTGCGGGAGCAGATCGAGGAGCAGCCGGAAAACCCGCGCTACCTGACCACGGTACGGGGATTCGGCTACCGGTTCGAGGAATCGGCGTAGTTTTCATCCGGAATTCACGGCGGCTTAACCATTCTGTGACAATTGCGCTGCTACCGTGGCGGTAGCAGGGCCGCGATGAAGAAAATTCTGCTGATCGAAGACGATGCCGATCTCTACGCGCTGCTGAAATACAACCTGGAGCGCGAAGGATTTGCCACGGCCGGATCGCAGACCGGCAAAGGCGCGCTGGAGTTGTGCCGGCAGGCGCGGCCGGATCTCATCCTGCTGGATATCATGCTGCCGGATTCCGACGGGCTGGACATCTGCAAGGCCGTACGCGCCGACCCCGAACTGGCCGAGACGCCGGTGATTTTCCTCACGGCGCGGGCGTCGGAGACGGACCGCATCGTGGGGCTGGAGATCGGAGCCAACGATTACGTGGTGAAGCCGTTCTTTGTGCGGGAACTGATCGCGCGCATCAAGCTGCGACTGCGCGTGCCGGGCGGAGTGCGGGGCGCCGCGTCGCGCGTGCTCTCCGCCGCCGGTCTGGAGTTGGATGCGGCCAGCCGGCAGGTGCGGCTGGATGGCGCGCCGCTGGCGCTCACGGCCACCGAATTCCGGTTGCTGGAATACCTGATGAGCCGGCCCGGCGTGGTGTTCAACCGCGAGCAGTTGCTGGATGCGGTGTGGGGAGAGGACCGGGCGATCACCGACCGCGCGGTGGACGTGTACGTCCTGCGGCTGCGGCAGAAGATCGAGCGCGACCCGGCCGCTCCGACGCTCATTCACTCCGTGCGGGGGTTCGGCTACACCTTCGAGCCGCGGCGGGCGATGGCGGGATAAGCGGCGGGAGGACCTCACTCCGGCCAGGGCGCGAGCTTCAGCTCGATGTTTGTGGTTTCGCCGGGGTTGACGTGAACTCGGGTGGCCCGCGGCTTGAGGCTGCGGGCAAAATCGACGTTGCTCAGGAAGAACGGATCATCGACGGTAGCAAAGGCATAGGCGTAGTAGTCGCCGGGGCGGAGATCGGTGAAATCGAAATGGCCCTCGGCGTTACACTGCTGCGATTCGGACCAGCGGAAGGTAATGATCGGGTCGTCGAGCTGCCAAAGTACGACAGCTTGGCCGTTGCAGTCATCGACCGTTCCGGTGACGCGACCGGGATTGGGCCTAAAGATGACGCGGATCGGAGCGGAGCCGCTCAACAGTTCCACGGTTTGTCCGGTGACATCCCTGCCGGCGAGGAGCACCGAGTCGAGATAATAGCCGGGAGTGAGCGAGCTGAACACGCCGATCCGATAGCGCCCCGGGTATACGCCTTCAATGCGGATGCTTCCATCGGGATGCCCCTCGCCCTCCGGGCTTGCCTCGGCGGTTTCAGGAAACAGCGCGATGCCCAGCATCTCATCCACCTTTTCCCGGCGCGATCCCACGAACTCCACGGACGCGTTCACGGAAAAGGGCGGCGAGAGGCGGATCGCTACGCCATCCACGTCGGTGCGGGAAACCAGGGTTGACGCGAAGCCTTTGAGATCGGCCGCATCGCGGTCGATCCGCGCCTGGAAGTACCAATCGCGCGGCCATACAGAGGGGAACTCGAACACGCCGTCTTTTCCGGAAGTGGCCTGCGCTTCCGGCTCACCGTTCTGCCGGTCGGGAGCAACGAGCTTCACAGGGATGCCGGGCGCGGGCTTACCGGTGTCATTCAACACGATCCCGCGAACTTTATAAACGGGCGCGGCACGGAGGCGAATCTCGTAGCCATCCTGGTCGGCACCGGAGAGGAGGACGATACGCTGAGCGTCGGCGCGGAGGATGGTTCCGGGAAAGTAAGTGGGCACCCAGGCGGTGCGTTGCTCGCCGGACGGCGGTTGCGGCGGAGGCTCCATGCCCTCGGCCGGCTGGGCCATGAGGCTGAACGAGCCGGAGCCGCTCACTTCGAAGCGGCCATCCTTGTCGGTTGTAACGCGCGAAGAATTGACGCCCGGCCAAGGCGCAAGGGTCACGCGGGCTTTGGGGACGGGCAGGCCCTGGCCATCGATCACCCGGCCGCGCAATCTTCCGAAAGGCACTAACTCGAACGAGAGCCGGACGGTGTTGCCATGAACGGTAAAGTGGTCGGATTGGTGGGCCTTGATGGCGCCCATATTATAGGCTTCGGCGCTAAGAAAGAGCTGGTAATCGCCATCGGCCACGCCGGTAATGCGGAAAGCGCCAGAGAGATCGGTGCTGGCTGTGTAAGACTTGCCAGAGCCGTTCAACATGTTGACACTTCCGTGAGGCGTGCGGGCTGTTGCACGCAGGGTGACGGCCACGCCGCTGACGCCCAGCGTGGTGATGCTGTTGATCACCGTCCCCTCGACCATCCCGGTGGTCGTCTGGGCGGAGAGGAGCGGCGCCAGCGCGAGCAGGAGCACCCGGCGGAGCATGAGGGCACCTCCGGCTTCAGGATAGCGCGGTCTGAATAGGCGCATCTGGTACACTGCCGTAATGCCGGAGCTTCATCCGATTCCTTCGGTTCCTGACGAGCCGCCGCCGTTTCTGCGTACTTGGCGGCGGGTTTATATCGCCGTCCTCCTGTACCTGGCCGCCATCATCGCGGCGTTTTACGTGTTCACGCGGGCGTACCGATGAGGGCTCTCGATTGGGCGGTGCTCGTCACCTCGCTCATCTCTATCGTGGCGTACGGCTTGTACCGCAGCCGCGGCAGCAACACCGTGGACCGTTACCTGCTGGCCGGCAAAACCATGCCGTGGTACGCCATGGCGCTCTCGATTATGGCCACGCAGGCCAGCGCCATCACTTTCATTTCGACCACGGGGCAATCGTACGTGGATGGCATGCGGTTCGTGCAGTTCTATTTCGGGCTGCCGATCGCGATGGTGGTGATTTCGGCGGTGGTGGTTCCGGTGTTTCATCGCACCAAGGTTTATACCGCTTACGAATATCTGGAGCAGCGCTTCGATGGCAAGACGCGTGCACTCTCGTCCGTCATTTTTCTGATGCAACGCGGACTTTCCGCGGGGTTGACGATTTACGCGCCGGCAATCGTGCTTTCGGTGATTCTCGGCTGGCCGGAGCGCGTCACCACCTCCATCATGGGCGCCATCGTGATCACTTACACGGTGCTGGGCGGCATCAAGGCGGTGACGTGGTCGGATGTGCAGCAGATGTGCGTGATCTTTCTGGGGCTAGTCGTGGCGCTGGTTACCTGCATCGTGCTGCTGCCGCACTCGGTTTCGCTCGGCGACGCGGTCTTCCTGGCAGGCGAGGCTGGGCGGCTGAACGCGGTGACGACGCACTTCGACTGGTACGACAATTTCAACATCTGGAGCGGGCTGCTGGGCGGAACGTTCCTGTTCCTCTCCTATTTCGGCTGCGACCAATCGCAGGTGCAGCGGTATCTCACGGGGCGCTCGATCGCGCAGAGCCGGCTGAGCCTGCTATTTAATGCCGCGGCGAAAATTCCGATGCAATTCTTTATTTTGTTCATCGGCGCGATGGTGTTCGTGTTTTATCTTTTCGTGCAGCCGCCGGTGCTGTTCCAACACATGGAACTGGCGCGCATCGAAGGGACTATCGGGTACCAGCCGATCGAGCAGCGGTACCAGCACGCGTTCGAGGACCGCCGCGCCGCCGCGCTGGCGCTGGTGGAAGCGCATCATGCGGGCGACGCGGCATCTGCGCGGCGCGAGACCGCGGATTACCGGCGCGCGCAGAACGAGCTGGATGCCGCGCGCGCGGAGGCCGCGCGGCTGGTGGAGCGCAGCGGCGGAGCGAAAGGCTTCACCGACACCAATTACATTTTTCTTTCGTTCGTGACGCGCTATCTGCCTACGGGCGTGGTGGGGCTGGTGATCGCGGTGATCTTCGCGGCCACCATGTCGGCCAGCTCGGGCGAGATCAACTCGCTGGCCACGGTGACGGTGGTGGACCTCTACAAGCGCTACTTCCGGACCGGCGGCAGCGATCATCATTACCTGGTGGCTTCCCGGTGGGCCACGCTGTTCTGGGGAATCTACGCGGTGATGTTCGCGGACTGGTTAGGCCGGATCGAGGCGCTGATCGTGGCGGTGAACAAGGTTGGCTCGCTGTTCTATGGCTCGCTGCTGGGCGCGTTCGTGCTGGCGTTCGGGTTCCGAAGGGTGCGCGGCACAGCGGCATTCATCGGCATTGCGGCGGGCGAAGCCGCGATTCTGGCCACGTCGATTTTCACCGACGTTTCGTGGCTGTGGTACAACGTGATCGGCTGCGCGGTGGTGGTGATTACGGCGCTGGCGGTCACTGCCGCCGCGCCCAGCGGGCGTTCTTACCCCACTTCCGCCAAGCCAGGTATGCAGCAAGCGCAATAGCGCAGCCGATGGCGATGTCGCCCAAATAGCGCTCGACGTCGCCTTCGACCGCCTGCCAGCGCTCGCCCAGAAAATATCCCAGCCCGATGAAGGCGGTGACCCAAAGGCAGGCGCCGCTGTAAGCGAACAGCGCAAACGGCCCCGGCTCCAGATCGCTCATTCCGGCCGAGAAAGCGGTGAGATGGCGCACGCCGGGGACGAAATAGCCGAACGTGAGGGACCAGTGGCCCCGGCGCTCGAAAAAGGCGTGGGCTTTCGCGACGTGCTCTTCCGTGATCCGCAGGTATTTGCCGTAGCGGTAGATCACGGCGATACCGAAGGTGCGGCCCAGCCAGTAGCTGATGGTGATGCCGGAAATGCTGCCGGCCAGCGCGGTGGCGTAGGCCATGGGCAGCGAGAGGCGGCCGCGGAAGACCAGGTAGCCGGAAAAGGTGAGGAGCGTCTCGTCCGGCACGGGAAGGCCCACGATGCCGAAGACCAGGAGCAGGAAGATGGCGAGATAGCCGTACTGCCCGATCCAGGCGAGGACGTGTTGTTCCATCAGACGGAGGGGCCGGAAATGCCGCGAGCGGAGCGAGCGTCCTTCCCCTGGCCCCGACCCGCAGAAGCGGCGGGTACCCCGCCCAGCCCCCGGCCCCTGCTCCTCATACGACCAGCCCCGTGATCTCCACCGGCGTGCGGTTGCCGCCGATGACCACGATGCCGCTTTCGGTGACGTGGTGATGGATACGGTCGCGAGCGAGGTCGTAACCGATTTCGGCGTCCGCCGGAATGCGCGTGTTCTTGTCCAGCACCGCGCGGCGGATCTTCGAGCGGCGGCCGATGTCGCAGTTGTCCAGGATGACACAATCGTCGACGACGGCTCCCGAGTGCACCTTGACGCCGCGGCCGAGGATCGAGTTTTTTACCATGCCGCCGGAGAGAATGCAACCGCCGGAAACGATGGAATCGATGGCTTGGCCGCGGCGCTTTTCCTCGTCGAAGGTAAACTTGGCCGGCGGATCGGGATAGCTGGTGGTGCGCACGGGCCAGTCGCGGTTGTAGAGGTTCAGCGCCGGGCTGACCGAGCGCAGGTCCATGTTGGCCTCGTAGTAGGCGTCGATGGTGCCCACGTCGCGCCAGTAGGGCTCCTGCTCGGGCGGCTCGCCAGGGATGCGGTTGGTCTGGAAATCGTAGGCGTAGATGTCGGAGACGCCCGCCAGCTTGGGCAGGATGTCGCGGCCGAAATCGTGGAAACTGTTCTCTTCCGCGGCGTCCTCGTGCAGCAGCTTGAGCAGCGTGCGCGTGGAGAAAACGTAATTCCCCATGGAGGCGTAGACGCGGCCGGAATCGCCGGGCATGGTGGGAGCCTCCGGGTTCTTCTCGTGAAACGCCAGGATGTGGCCGTCCTCCGTGGTTTCGATCACCCCGAATTCCACGGCGTGCTTCTTGGGCACCGGGATGGCGGCCACCGAGACCTCGGCCATCTTCTGCATGTGGAATTCAATCATGCTGGTGACGTTCATGCGGTAGATGTGATCGCCGCCGAAGATCGCCACGACGTCGGGGTCGGACTGCTCGACGAGGTTGATGTTCTGGTAAATCGCGTCGGCGGTGCCCTGATACCAGGTCTCGCCGGGCGAGCGCATCTGCGCAGGCACGGGGATGATGAACTGGGTTTTCAGCAGCCCGCCGAACTGCCAGCCCTCGGCCAGGTGCTGGAGCAGCGACTGGCTGCGGAACTGCGTCAGCACGTAGACCGAGTAAATTCCGGAGTTGATGAAATTGCTCAGGACGAAGTCGATGATGCGGTACTTACCTCCGAACGGCACGGCCGGTTTGGCCCGTTCCGCCGTGAGGGGATACAGCCGCGTTCCCTTCCCGCCGGCCAATACAATTCCCAACACGCGAATGTGCATAAAAGTAGTGAGTTGCCGGTTATGAGTTGTGAATTCTCAGTTCCTCCCAGGGCCTGCCGCGGGAACTCAAAACTCACGACTCATAACTCATAACTATTCTCTTTCAAGTCGTCCCGGCTGTGGCAAGCCTTCTTAGAAAATTTCCCAACTGCTCCAGGGCGGATTCGAGGATCGCCGGCTCGGCGGCGTAGCAGATGCGCACCGAGCCTTCGCCGCCCGCGCCGAAAGCCACGCCGGGCGCAAGGCCCACGCGCGTTTCGACGAGCAGGCGGCGGCAGAAATCGAAAGAATCGGTGAGGCCGTCGATGCGCGGGAACAGGTAGAACGCGCCGTCTGGCTTGGGAACGGTTACGCCGGGCATGCCGGCGAGCGCGTCCAGGCACAGGTCGCGGTTGCGCTTGAGGCGCTGCAACATGCGAAGCAGTTCCGGCTCGCCTTCCGCCAGCGCCGTTTCGCCGGCTTTCTGGGCGAAGCTGGGCGCGTGCGAGACGATGAACTCGTTCAACTCGGTGGCCTTGGCCGCGAGATCGGCGCGCGCCACCAGCCAGCCCAGACGCCAGCCGGTCATGCAATAGCTCTTGGAAAACGAATGCACCACCATCACCGCGTCTTCACGCGTGGCGCGGCGCAGGATGGAAGGCACGGGATCGCCGAGCCGGGCGCCGCTGTAATAGAGGCGGTCGTAGACTTCGTCGGCCAGCAGCCAGAGGTCGTGGCGGCGCGCGAATTCGAGCAGCCGCCGCTGCTCGTCTTCGGTCGCCACCCATCCCAGCGGGTTCGAGGGCGAGGTGTAGAGCAGCAGCCGGGTGCGCGGCGAAACCGCTGCTTCGAGCGCGCCGAAATCGATGGTGTAGCGCTGGCCGCAAAGCCGGTGCGGTACGTGGCGCGGGGTGGCGTTGGCCATGGCGACGCTGGAAGAGCCGTTGGGCCAGGCGGGCGTGAGCACGATGGCTTCGTCGCCCGGATCGAGCGCGCAGCGGATGGCGACGTTCAGCGCCTGCACGCCGGAAGCCGTGACCACGATCTCCGTGGCGGGGTCCAGGTCGACCGCTTGCAGCCGCCGGTAGTTTTCCGCGATGGCCCGCCGCAGCGACGGCAACCCGGCATTTTCGGTGTAGAATGTGTAGCCGTCGGCCAGGGCGCGGACCGCCGCCTGCTTGATGTAATCCGGTGTGGGAACGTTGGATTCACCGAAAAAAAGCCGCAGCACACCGTCCATGGACATGGCGATGTCCCCCAATTCCCGGATGCGGGAACGCGGCACGTTTTCGACCGAACTTGCCAGGCGAGGCATAACCCTGCTATTTTCGCACTTCGATGCCTGATCACTTTCGCATTGCCGCTATTACCGACGAATTCTCGCAGGATCTGGATGTTGCCGTCCGGGCCATGGCCGAAATCGGCATGACCGGTGCGGAACTGCGCATGATCTCCGGCAGGAATATCGTGGACCTCAACGATGAAGAATTGGACCGCGCCATCGCCACCGTGCACGCGCATGGGCAGGAGATCGTTTCGATCGCCTCCCCGCTGCTCAAGTGCGTGCTGCCCAATGCGCCCGAGGTAGACGCCCGGTTCCAGCAGGACATGTTCGCCTCGAACCTCACCTTCGACGACCAGCCGCGGCTAGCCGCACGCGCCTTCGAGATCGCCCGCCGCACGGGCGCGCGCATCATCCGTGTGTTTACGTACTGGCGCACGGTGCGGCCGGAGGAGTGCTTCGACCGCGTAGTGGAGGCGCTCGGCTCGCTCGCCGGCGAGGCGGCACAGCACGGCGTCGTCATCGGCCTGGAGAACGAGCACGCCTGCAACATCGCCACCGGCGCCGAGACCGCGCGCGTGCTGGCGGCGCTCGACCATCCGAACCTGAAGGTGGTCTGGGACCCGGCCAATGCGCTCGTCTCCGGCGAGAAGTCCTTCCCCGACGGCTACCGGCGGCTGCCGCCCGCGCGCATCGTGCACGTCCACGCGAAGGACTGCCATGTCACAGACCACCACCCGATCTGGGGGCCGTTGGGCGAGGGCGCGGTGGGTTGGAAAGAGCAGATCGCCGCGCTGGTGCGCGACGGGTACCGCGGCTGGATCAGCCTGGAAACCCACTGGCAAGGTCCCGGCGGGAACAAGTTCGAAGGCAGCCGGATCTGCGGGAGGAAGCTGAAAGAACTGGTGGCGGCGTAGCATCGTAGCGCTAGCGCGAGAACCGGATGGCGGCTCCGACGGTAAACTCGTCCATGGTCCAATAGGAGGCATAGTGTCTACTGAACCACCGCTTGTACCGCAACTCGGGAGCGAGGGTCACGTTGCGAAAGCGGAAGGGGAACTCCAGCGCCGCGGCCGCTCCCGCGATGGCCTGGCGAGAGACGGGGAAGCTGTAGCGGTCCACGTAGGTGGCGGTCCCGGAGAATGGATTGATCACCTTGGTGCTGCCTTCCGCGTCCGTAAGAAGCGAAACCGCGGGTCCTATGCCGAAGCGCAAATGGCGCAACAGCGGCGCCTCGACCAGGACGGGGAATTGCCAGCGGTTGGCCGTGCTCGAGGTTTTGGATACGACCTCGCTCAGCGGGCTGTTCGCGGTGGATTCGTATACAAACCCGTAGCTCGAAGCGCTGATCCCGATGCGCTGGTATGTAGGATCGAAGCGGAGGCGCAGCCGCCGCGCAATCGGCATGGAAGCCGAAAGTCCCAGAGCGGGGTGGAGCGGCGCGCTCTGGTAATAGCTGCATGGGGCACCGTTGGCGCACAGGGCCGGGTACGAATAGGTGGTCAGCGGTCCGACGAGCGGCGCAGCGATGCGCACCCCGAGCTCGAGCCGCGGCTGGGAAACGAGGATTGGAGCGGAAAGGAAAAAGACGAGTAGTGTACGGCGCACAAACCTAAGACCCCTGAGCGGCTGCAATCCACTACAGCAGGGTTACGCTGTTTCGATCAGGGAGTTTCGAATCTCAGCCGTTGACGATCCTTGGCCGGCCACCCGGGATCACGGCAGCGGACGAGTCGCGCACAGTTCCCCCAAGCGCCGCAGTCGTGATTTGGGCGGTACTTGGGGGATCAGCGCGCAGCGAGGCGGTCGAGTATCGCCTTCAGCAGCGCGGGCGAGTAACGAAAGTTGGTCTTTCTGAGCTGGTCAATCGCGGCGCCCAGGTCAGTCATGCCTCGCCACGCTGCTTCGCCTAGGATACCCAGCGTGCCCGTGACGCGGAGCCCGCGATCCACCACAACACTGCGCGCCGCTTTCTCGTCGAGCAGGATGACGTTCGCATTGACCGATTCAGCCAGGAGAATTGCGCGCCGTTCACCGGCATGAGGTTTCTCCATTCCGGCGGTGCTGCCGGGAGATGCCCTACCCAACGGCGGACTGCATCCGGTGTATCGTCGTCGAACAACTCGGCAATCACCGCGGCTGGCGCCAGAATCTGATCAAAGAGTTTCGGAAGGAGATCGATCTCGCCGATCAGGATCAGGTAACAGAGCGGCAAGACATCGGCGACGGCTTTTATTGCCTGGAGGAGTCGCGAATGGCGGCGATGTTGCGCTCCAGGTCATCCATCGTGTAGTCGTGGTACGCCTCGGCCCGCCGCAGGAAGGCTTCTGTCTCCCAGCGCGAGCGTAAACCGAGCAACCGCTGCACCTGCGCCGGAGTTATCGTGCCCGCCCGGTAAGCTTCAACCGCTACGGCTTCCAGCACGGCGCGCGAGACGTCACCGGTTTGGCCCCCGAGCACCCGCCCGATATCATCCAGGATTTCGATGGCGATGTTCACAGCCGGCACCTTCTTATACTGTACCCAAAACCGCGGCTTCGAGCCGCTCTACTCAAGATGGCTAAAATGATCGTGCCGTAGCCAATGAAC
>JAJYLS010000266.1 GCA_021787555.1 Acidobacteriota bacterium
GGCGGCGGCCAGCGCGGCGGCGGCCAGCGCGGCGGCGGCCGCCAACCATCGGCATTGCTTCATTCGATTTGATTCTCACATGCCGCGCACACTCGCGGTGATACCATCGCAGTAATGGCAAAATTCAAGCCGGCGCGCAAAAAGAGCAAGAGTGCGCCGGCCCCGCCAGGCGGCCTCCCCTGCGTCATCCTGCTCATCTCCGCCGTGGTCCTCTTCTTGCTCTTCTTGTACTTGTTCTTGAGGTGGAATGCGAACGGATAACCGCCAGCCCGTGGATATGCGCCCGGTCGAAATCGTGCCCGGCTATCTCGCCACTGCCGAAGGCTCCGCGCTCATCAAGGTCGGCAACACCCAGGTGCTCTGCGCCGCCAGCGTCGAAGAAACCGTCCCGCCCTTTCTCCGCAACGCCGGCAAGGGCTGGGTCACCGCCGAGTACTCCATGCTGCCCCGCGCCACCGCCCGCCGCACCCCGCGCGAGGTCAGCAAGGGCCGCCCCTCCGGACGCACCCATGAAATCCAGCGCCTCATCGGCCGCTCCATGCGCTCCGTGGTCGATACCGTCGTCCTCGGTGAGCGCACCGTCGTCCTCGATTGCGACGTCCTCCAGGCCGACGGCGGCACCCGCACCGCCTCCATCACCGGCGCTTTCGTCGCCCTCGCCCTCGCCGTCCGCCAACTCCTCCGCTTCGGCGTCCTCAGGAAATCGCCCCTGCGCGATTACGTCGCCGCCACCAGCGTCGGCCTCGTCCGCGGCGAACCCATGCTCGACCTCTGCTATGAGGAGGATTCCCAGGCAGATGTCGACATGAACGTGGTCATGACCGGCGCCGGCCAGTTCGTCGAAGTGCAGGCCACCGCCGAGCACATCCCCTTCGACGATGCCCAGCTCGCCGGCCTCATCTCGCTCGCCCGCGGCGGCATCTGCCAGCTCGTCGAAATCCAAAAGCGGGTGGCGCCCCTTTGATCCGCCTCTACTGCGCCACCGGCAATCGCGGCAAGCTCCGCGAATTCCGCATGGCATCGGAGCCGCGACCGTCAGGGAGCGGTCTGCCTCTCGTGGAAATTGATGTCCTCCCTGGCTTCGCCGCCCTTCCGCCCGCCGTCGAAAGCGGCGCCACTTTCGAAGAGAACGCCATCCTCAAGGCCCGCCACTACGGCCCCCACGCCCCCGGTCTCCTCTTCGCCGACGATTCCGGCCTCGAAGTCGACGCCCTCGGCGGCGCCCCCGGCGTCTACTCCGCCCGCTTCTCCGGCCCCCATGCCACCGACCAGGCCAACAACCGCCTGCTCCTCGAAAAACTCCGCGGCGTTGAGAACCGCGCCGCCCGTTTCGTCTGCGTCATCGCGCTGGTCGAAGGCGAGCGCCTCCGCGGCGTCTACCGCGGCGCCGTCGAAGGCGCCATCCTCGACGCCCCCCGCGGCTCCCACGGCTTCGGCTACGATCCGCTCTTCTACTTCCCCCCGTTCGGCTGCACCTTCGGCGAAGCCGCGGACGAAAGAAAGTTCTCCGTCAGCCATCGCGGCCAAGCCCTCCTTGCCATGCTCGCAGCCCTCACTAAACCGCGACCGTAAGGGAGCGGCCCTGAATGAGCAAGGACACCATGCCACCGGTCTCCGGTGCGGCTCGGATTAACGAAGAGGGACATGCTAGTTGCCAGCAAGTGGGCAGCGCAGCCGATCCCGCCGAGGTTCCGCGCGCGGAAGACTGAACGCGGATCTGCGATTCTAAAAGCACGGAGCACCGTAGTCAGCCGCATTTACCCGATTGCACTGCTACCGCTGGCAAGGCCTCTCTGCCGCAACAGCGCCCGGGCGCTAAGTTCAGGCATGGAACAGGGCCTGGCTGATCCACACCAAGATGGCCAGCAGAAACACTCCCAAACCCAGGCTCCATAGAATCAGTTTTTTCTCAATCGGGAGCAAGGGCTCGTACGGCATTTTTTGCAGTTCTTCGGAAAGCTTCGCCTCGCGAGCAAGTTGTGTTGCGCTCATATACCCACCTCACACAGTCGGCGGCATAATGCCGTGGAAGAAGACCCAGGAAATTGCCAATCCGATCCAGACGATGAAGCCGAAAAGGCACAAAACATAAACCAGGGCGAGCTTGCCGATACCTTCCTGCCATAGCTTGCGGAAATCGGACACCACGCCGATGGTGAAAAACGTCATGACGAAGAAAATGCCGCGGAAGCCGTTCGCTTGTGCCATGGCGGCTTTGGCCTTGGGCACCAGTGTGGGCGTCAGAAGGCCAACGGCGAGAATCACGGCGAAAGTGATGAGGTAGCCCAGCACGAATTTCGGGAAGCGTTCCCAAATCTCGACTGCTTTGATTCTTGTGCCGGGCTTGGGATCGATCTTGGCGGACCAGACCCAGGCCAGAATGAAGGCCCAGATGCCGATGAAGGTGTCGATGAAAACTTTGATGGTGGTGGCGACACCCATGATCCACCCGGGCTTGTACTGCACGCCGTAATCGGCCAGCGCTTTCGCACGCAACAGCGATTCGGCCACCGCGCCGCTGGTTACCGCCGCGCCGTCGGTTTTCACCGCCAGCCCCATCCACGCACCGGCTACCATAGGCTCGTGGCCGAGCATGGCTTGCGCCATGAAGGGAAGCGCCACCAATTCGATGACCGCGAAAATGACCACCAGGGAGGAGACCATCACAGGCACGACCGGGCGGGCGCGAATGGCGGAACCCGTGGCGATGGCGGCTGACACTCCGCAGATCGAAATGCCGGATGCCAGCGGGGCTGCCCACTCGCGGCTGAACCGGAAGAAGCGGCGCGCCACGTAGTAGACCAGGGCCCAGTAAATCAGGTATGCCACTACTATGGCGCACAAGCCGTCGAACATGATCGAGGTGGCGAGCCCGAGTTGCTCGGCCGCGGTGACTCCAAGAAAGCCGCCGAGGATGACGATCGCCGTCTTGATGTACAACTCGGGCCGGATTGCTTCCTTCATGCGTGCGGCCATGATCGGAAACAGATTGCCCACAAGCAGTCCCATAATGAGCGCCACGATGTAACCGGCCTCATTGGTGAGATTGAGCGACCAGCCGATGTGCAACGAGGCGCGTTTATCGGGCGTGGCCGCCACGTAAGCCCAACTGCCGATGATCCAGGAAAGATAGCTGATGGCGAAGACTACGGTGAAGCCCTTGGCGAACCGCGCCAGGTTGAGACGCAGCGCCCAGGCTCCTGCCAGCATGACGGCCAATAGGAATAGATAAGTGACGATGAGGGAAACGATTCCGGAAAGATAGGCGTACGTTCTTGACGCTGGCGCCAGTATCGTTCCGGGTTTGGTCCAGACCGAGGTGGTAACGGACCAGCCGAGCGCATCCACTCCGAAGAACGTCGCGAGGGATAACGCGAATACAAACAGACCCAGGCAGACTGCTAACCAGTCTTCCGAAAGGCTGCGTTTCATTGGACGGCCTCCAGCCGTGATTTGGCACGAAGCGAGATCACAATTCTGTACAGCACGGTGAGGAGCAACAACGCAGGCGCCCAAACGCCCGGAGCGATGAGCGCCTCGGGCAACCAGGGAACGGAATCGGTGACTGCACCCAGGGGAGATGGCGCAAATGCCGCGGCGCTGAGGTCGATACCTTTATCGAGCCAAAAAGAAAAGAACGCCACGCCCCAAGCCCACGCCAGAAGCCGCTCGTTCTGACGATGGGCGGAAACCAACAAGAAAATTGACGAGCCGGGCGCAAGAATCACGTTTAATCCAGGGCACTGATCCGGGATTTCCAGCGTGAATTCCCGGCAAAAGCTCAAGTATACATCTATTCACACTTTTTGATCTGTAAATCCAATTTCTACGAACTTCGTGGCCGCTGGGACGCATCGGACCCGGCCGCTCCTGCGCCCTGTTCGCTCCCTGTAAAATCAAATCAGGCCCACCGTGTTGCTAGCCCGCATCGCTGAAACCATCGCCCGCCACTCGATGTTCGCGCCCCGCCAGCGCGTCGGCGTGGCTGTGTCCGGCGGTGCCGATTCCGTCTGCCTCCTCCACGCCCTGCTCGAGCTCGCTCCCCGATGGGATCTGAGCCTCTCCATCCTCCATCTCAACCACGGCCTGCGCGGCGAAGAGGCCCGCCAGGATGCCGAATTCGTCCGCGCGCTCGCCGCCCGCCATAACCTGCCCTTCCTCCTCCGCGAAATCGCCATCCCCGCCGGAGCCGACAATTGGGAGCAGGCCGCCCGCGAAGCCCGCCTCGCTTTCTTCCGCGAAACCCTCGCCTCCGGCGCCGCCGCCCGCATCGCCACCGGCCACACGCGCTCCGACCAGGCCGAAACCGTCCTCTTCCGCTTCCTCCGCGGCTCCGGCACCGCCGGTCTCGCCGGCATCCGCCCCGTGGTCACGGGTGCCGTCGAGGGCGCCATCGTTCGCCCGCTCCTCGATGTCTCGCGCCCCGAGGTAGAGGAGTTCCTCCGCGCCCACGCGATCCCCTGGCGCGAAGATTCCACCAACGCCAGCCTGGAGTACGCCCGCAACCGCATCCGTCACGAGCTGCTCCCCAAGCTTGCCCGCGACTGGAATCCCGCCATCGCCGAAACCCTCGCCCAAACCGCCGATTGGGCCCTGGCCGAAGAGGCTTATTGGGAGTCCGAAGTCGCCCGCCTCGAAGCCGGGCATCTGGTCTGCAAAAACGGTGCCATTCTCGTCCCGGTCGAGCCGCTCCTCGGCCTGCCTCTGGCCGCCTCCCGCCGCCTCGTCCGCCGCGCTATGGAACTGGCCAAAGGGGACCTCCGCGGTATCGACTTTCGCCACATCTCCGCCGCCCTCGCCATCGCCGCCAGCCCCCTGGGCCACGGCCGCTTCCAGACCCCCGGCCTGGACGTCTACCGCTCCTTCGATTGGCTTCGTTTTGGCAAGCCCGGCTTCGACCGCCTCGAAACCCGCAACTACCGTTCCCCCGCCACCGTCCCCGGGACTTTCCGGATCCCCGGCGAGGATCGCATTATCACGCTCGAAATTATTGAAAAAACAAGCCCTTTTCAAACTCTACAAGGGTCCGATTGCGTATATAATGAAGAGATGGGTTGGTTAGACTTCGAGCGCCTTTCCGGTCCCCTGGAATGGCGGAACTGGAGGCCCGGAGATCAGTACCAGCCTGTCGGAAGCTCCGGCGAAGAAAAACTCAAGAGTCTCTTTCAGCAGGCCCGTGTTCCTTATTGGGAGCGCCGCCATTGGCCCGTGCTCACGAATGGCGGGGCGATCGTTTGGGCGCGGCGCTTTGGGCCGGCGGCTTCGCTCGCCGCGGGGCCGGAGACCCGGATCCGCTTGCAGGTCCGGGAGATGACCCAAGGGAATCCGTCGCGGACGGAGATCGTGTAAACGAAATCGGAATCGGGATGCTTTTCCACGGCGTCTATAAAAGTAGCAGGGCCGGGACGGAGGTCGCGTGAATTCTAATATCAAGACAATTGTATTTTGGCTGGTTCTCATCGGCGTGGCGGTGTTGCTGTTTGCGGTGGTCCGCACCGGACAGGGGCCGAAAGAATCCCAGATCACCTTCACGGAGTTCCTGGATAAGGCTCAAGCCGGTCAGGTCAAGGAAGTCAGCATCGCCGGCAACGAAGTGCACGGCCTGTATGTCAGCCCGCCCAATACCGGCTTCCATACCCTGATTCCGTCCAACTATCCGCAACTCTACGACCTCCTGAAGGACAAGAATGTCAACGTCACCATCAAGGACACCAGCAACGGCAACTGGCTGGCTATGCTCCTCAACGTGGCGCCCTTCATCGTGCTGCTGGGCTTCTGGATTTTTATGATGCGCCAGATGCAGTCCGGCGGCAATAAGGCCCTGAGTTTCGGCAAGAGCCGCGCGCGCCTGCATTCCACCCAGCAGAAGAAGGTGACATTCAAAGATGTCGCCGGCGTCGAAGAGGCCAAGGAAGAGCTTCAGGAAATCATCGAATTCCTGCGCGAGCCGCAGAAGTTTCAGAAGCTCGGCGGCCGCATTCCCAAGGGCGTGCTGCTCATCGGACCTCCCGGAACCGGCAAAACCCTGCTGGCCCGCGCCATTGCCGGCGAAGCCAGCGTCCCGTTCTTCTCCATCTCCGGCTCGGATTTCGTCGAGATGTTCGTCGGCGTGGGCGCCAGCCGCGTCCGCGACCTCTTCGAGCAGGGCAAGAAGAATGCCCCCTGCATCATCTTCATCGATGAAATCGACGCCGTCGGCCGCCATCGCGGCGCCGGTCTCGGCGGCGGCCACGACGAGCGCGAGCAGACCCTGAACCAACTGCTGGTCGAAATGGACGGCTTCGAATCCAACGAAGGTGTCATCCTCGTCGCCGCGACCAACCGCCCCGATGTGCTCGATCCGGCCCTCCTCCGTCCCGGCCGCTTCGATCGCCGCGTGGTGGTTGGCCGCCCCGACGTCCAGGGCCGCGAAGCCATCCTCCGCGTCCACACCAAGAAAATTCCGCTAGGCGATAACGTCGATCTCTCCGTCCTCGCCCGCGGTACACCCGGCCTCGCCGGCGCCGATCTCGCCAACCTCGTGAACGAAGCCGCGCTCAATGCCGCGCGCCAGAACCGCAAGGTTGTCATGATGATCGACTTCGAGCTCGCCAAGGACAAGATCCTCATGGGCGCCGAGCGCAAGTCCATGATCCTCAGCGACGCAGAGAAGCGCAACACCGCCTTTCACGAAGCTGGCCACGCGCTCGTCGCCGCGCTGCTGCCCAATGCCGATCCGCTGCACAAGGTCACAATTATTCCGCGCGGCATGGCGCTGGGCGTCACCATGCAGTTGCCCATTGACGACAAGCATTCCTACAACAAGGATTACCTTCTGGCCCAGCTCGCCATCCTCATGGCCGGCCGCATCGCCGAAGAGAAGTACATGCACCACATGACCACCGGTGCCGGCAACGACATTGAGCGCGCCACCGACCTGGCCCGCAAGATGGTCTGCGAGTGGGGCATGAGCGAACTCGGCCCGCTCAGCTTCGGCAAGAAGGAAGAGCAGATCTTCCTCGGCCGCGAGATCGCCCAGCACCGCGACTACAGCGAGGAGACCGCCATCCGTATCGACGAGCAGGTGCGCAAGCTCGTCCAGGGCGGCTACGACACCGCTACGCGCATCCTCGAAGAGCACAACGAAGCCATGGTCAAAGTGGCCGAGGCGCTGCTCGAGCGCGAGATCCTGGATGGTAACGAGGTCATGCAGATCATTAACGGCCAGCCGCTCGCTCCGCTTCCGGCCTCGGGCTCGAAAGACTCCGAGGACCACACCCAGCAGGTGCTCCGGCCCGAAGGCGGGCGCCGTTTGCCGGGCCTTTCGGAAGGAGAGCGGCCGCAGCCCGCGTGACCCGCACCGTTCCCCGCTACCCGGTCTACCTGTTCGACATCGACGGCACTCTGCTGGATTCCGCCGCGGACATCTGCGGCGCCATTCAGCAGGTCTTCGCCGATGCCGATTGCCGCCCGCTCACGTTCGAGTTCCTCAAAGGCTACATCGGCCGCCACCTCATCGACCTTTTCGCCGACCTCTTCCCCAATTACACGCCCGAGCAGATGGACGAGTGGATCGCCGAGTACCGCCGCAACTACCACGCCCGCGGCCACACGCTGACCCGCGTCTATCCCGGCGTCACCGAAGCGCTCGCGGCGCTCGGCGGCCGCAAGGCCACCGCCACCACCAAGGGCACCCCCAGCACGCGCCTCATACTCGAGCAGTTCGGTCTGCTGCAATTCTTCGATCACGTGCAGGGCACTGACGGCTTCCCCTCCAAGCCCGCGCCGGATGTCATCCACGCCGCGCTTGCGGGCCTCGGCGCCACACCTGAGGAATGCCTCTTCGTGGGCGATTCCGCCGCGGATATGGAAGCCGGCCGCTCGGCCGGAGTCAAAACCTGCGCGGTCCGCTACGGCTACGGCAAGGAAGCCGATCTCGCCGCCCATTCCCCGGATTATTGGATCTCAGACCTCCGCGAACTGGTGGGACAGGCAATTTGCCTGTCCCACGCCGGCGCGCAGCGAAGCGGCGCGCGGCGCGCGGTCAAGTAGCAGTATACTCGGGGCACCATGCGACCCGGTTCCCCTCTCGCCATTTTAGCCTGCCTCGCCCTCCACGCCCAGCAGCCCAAAGCGCCGGGGCGCGCGACACAGAAGTGGAGAATCGCAGGGTTTCTTTTTACGGGCCTTGTTATTAAAGTATATGGTACTGTAAGAGCAGGAGGCGCCCGTGACCGACTCTCTTCCCTCGCTCAT